>CALLKH010000486.1 GCA_938008425.1 uncultured Planctomycetaceae bacterium
TGGAATCCGCCGAGCAGAAGCAGGCGGGCGAGCGCCAATCCGAAAAGGACGTGGTTCGCTACCAGGCCAAGCCGTACATGGAGCGCTGGATCAATCCGCCGGAAGTCGCCCAGAAGCAGCGCGAAAAGGCGCTCACCCAGCGGGAGAAGAAGAAGGGGATGTTCCCCGAGGCGCCGATGCGCGACGTGCTCGAGTTCCTGCTGGAGTACGCGCCGCTCGAAGACTGGGAGTCCGACATCCTGGCCATCATTCGCGAGGAGGCCTACTACTTCGCGCCGCAGGGCCAGACCAAGATCATGAACGAGGGCTGGGCGACGTTCTGGCACAGCCGGCTCATGACCACCAAGATTCTGCGCGACGATGAAATCATCACTTATGCCGATCATCACAGCGGGACGGTTCACATGCCGCCCGGCCAGATCAATCCCTACAAGATCGGCGTTGAACTGTTCCGCGACATCGAAGACCGCTGGAACCGCGGCCGCTTCGGCAAGGACTATGACGAATGCAACTCGATGGACGAGGCCCGCAAGTGGGACAAGAAGCTCGGACTCGGGATGGAGAAGATCTTCGAGGTGCGCCGGGTTCACAACGACGTCACCTTCATCGATGAATTTCTCACGCCGGAGTTCGTCGAGCGGTTCCGGCTCTACCACTATCGCTACGACCCGACCACGCGCCGAATGGTTGTCGTCAACCGCGACTTCAACAAGATCAAGCAGCAGCTTCTGTTCATGCTGACCAACCACATGCAGCCGTACATCTACGTGGTTGACGGCAACTATGCGAATCGCGGCGAACTCTACCTCGCCCATAAGTACAACGGCGTCGACCTCGACATCAAGTACGCGGTGGAAACGTTGAAGAACGTCCAGCGCATCTGGCGAAGGCCGGTTCACCTGCAGGCGCTGATCAACGAAGAGATGGTGCTTTTCAGCTTCGACGGCGAACAGTCTCAGCAGCAGAAGATCCATGGCGATCTGCCGAAACCGGCGCACACGATTTGAGATTCCCTTCGATCCAACTATACTGTTCAATTGTGGCAGACCAACGCAGTGCGGGCCGGCGACTCCACATCATCCAGGATGGTTGACGCCATGAGCCGGCCCGAGTGGACTCAAATTTCGCGCTTTCGATGCAGCCTTCCGTACGCAATAATCGATGGAGTCGCCTGATACGCTTTCAGTTCGGAGTCGCCGCGGCGTACTTCGGCGTTCTGACGGCTGCCGGGTACATCAGCGTGACCACATTGAGCGATGCCGTTAACTGGCTTCCCGAGCAGGTTCCCGAAGTTTTCATCATCATGTACTCGCATGGTGCTGCGCTCTTGTTTTGCACCGCGCTCTGGCTTTCAGCCCGCAGGATGCCGTTCAGAACCGGGAGGCTTGCTCGCTGGGGCATGGCGATTCTCATGCTCCTGTTCTTCGGGTCGCTCGATCGGATCTTGGGGGTGTTCTATCCGCCGACGCTGATCCAGGGATCGGTGCACGAGCCGCATCCGGTGAGAGGTTGGGCGTTAAAGCCCCGGATCGAGGGGCCGGCAGGATCGCCCGGGGCGAGCGCCAGAATCAACGCGATGGGTCTGCGCGGTCCCGAGATCCCGAAGTCAAAGCCGGCCAACGAACGGCGGATCATGTTCCTCGGCGACTCGGTGACGTTCGGATACTCGGTGAATGCCGGAGACACGCTGCCGGAGCAGGTGGAGACTCGCCTCGCGGCGCAACCGGAATCTGGCGTGAGGTTTCGCTGCGTGAATGCCGGCGTATCAGGGTACACCACCTGGCAGGAACTCAATCTGCTGCGCGAGTTCCACGACAGGGTGCGGCCCGACGTCGTCATCCTTCAGTTCTGCATCAATGATGTAAAGGACATCCTCTACGCCGAGGAGGGAAGGCTCGAGGCGGCGCCGATGGTCACCATCGGTACCGGCTCGGATCATTGGAGCGGAATCTATCGCGCCATTCAGTCCATCAGCTGGGAGTATCAGAACCGCAACTGGCAGGATTGGCACATCTGGGGGCGTGCGGTTGGCACGCGGGGCCCGAACGACATCCGGCACACCGACACCGCGTTTTACACCAAGACGCTGCTCCCGGAAGTTGCGGTGGCCTGGGATCGAACATACGCCGACCTCGAGCGCTTCCGCAAATTCTGTCGTGATCGCGGGACGCACTTCATTATTCTTTACATCCCGATCATTCCGCAACTCAATGAGGATCCATCGGGCCCGCAGCCACAGGACCGCGTCGCTCAGTGGTGTCTCTCCAAGGACGTTGACTTCGTGGATGTCACACCGCAGTTTCGGGAGATTGTCGACGCCGGCGTTCCCATCCGGCCGAAGTACATGAAGGATGCCGTTCACCCGGTCGGCCCCGGCTATGCGATCGCGGCCGATGCCGTGGTTGAGTACCTCAAACAGAATTCGTCGCGATGGCGTGGTTCCGAGTCGAATTGAAAGGGCTTTGTTCG
The DNA here is from genome assembly GCA_938008425.1 of uncultured Planctomycetaceae bacterium. Classification (GTDB taxonomy): domain Bacteria; phylum Planctomycetota; class Phycisphaerae; order UBA1845; family UTPLA1; genus JADJRI01. The sequence continues at coordinate 2,470 of CALLKH010000486.1, forward strand.
CCGGGTCGAATCCGACGCGGACATGCCTCTCGGAGTGCGGGATTTGGAACTGTACAAGGCGAAGTGGATCATCCCGGTGGATGCGCCGCCGATCGAATCGGGCGCGATTCTTGTTGACGCCGGGAGGCTCGTCGCAGTTGGCGAACAGCGCGCTGTCTCGTCCGCCGCACCATCCGGCACGGCGCAACATGACCTGGGCGAGGCGATGATCGTCCCTGGGTTGGTCAACGCCCACGCTCATCTGGACCTGACCTGCTATCGCGGGATGCTTCCGGCCGGTCCACTCTTCCCTTGGCTTGATGCGCTGATTGCCCTGCGACGACGACCTGGGTCGTTTCAGGCGGAGCAACGGTCCGTGCTCCAGGGGGCGGCCGAGTCCCTGGCGCTCGGGGTGACGCTCATCGGAGATATCTCCCGTAGCCCCTCGACTGCTTCGGCGCTGGCGAATTCGCCGATTCGTAAGGTCTGTTTTCTGGAGCTGATCAGCGGCGCGGGGCAGCGGCCGTTCGACGTGCCGACCCTGATCGAGGGTCTGGATTCAATCCAGACCGGCGCGATTCCCGGCTGTCTCATGCCGGGGGTCTCGCCCCATTCACCTTACACGGTGACAGCGGATGACCTGGTGAGCACATTGCGCCTCGCCCGTGAAAGGGCGATTCCGTCCACCATTCATTACCTTGAAACGGTTGATGAAATTGAATGGCTTGCCGGACGTGACGGCGCGATCGGTCAGTTTCTTCTCCGAGTGAATTCACCAAATGCCGACGCCGGTCCTTCGATTGCAGCGGCGATCGCGTCGCCCGAATTCGAAGTTGCCAGGCCGCTCTTGGCACACGTGAATTACCCCTCCGACGAAGAGATCACCCGCATTTCGCGAAGCGGCGCCTCCGTTGTCTGGTGTCCGCGAGCCCACGCGTACTACGGCCATCGCGAACATCGCTGGCGCGACATGCTTGCCGCGGGTATCAACGTATGCATCGGGACCGACAGCGCCGCCTGTGTGCCGAGTATGTCGATTCTCGACGAGTTGAGAGAGATTCGCCGCAGCGCTCCGGAGATTGACATCGGGGAGCTGCTTCGAATAGGTACGCTCGGCGGCGCGGCGGCACTCGGCATGGCCGAGGAGACTGGAAGCCTGGCCGTCGGGAAGCGCGCCGATTTTGTCGTGTTCGAGTCTCACGGCAACACGGCCGCCGATTCGCTGGTCGCGATGACGGATGGGGCGGAATCGCTTCGCGCCGTCTACCTTGACGGCCGGTCCGTCTCAGGGCCGGCGCCCCTCTGTGAATAGTGCCGAATTGTACGCAACTCCTGTCCGGGTACTCCTTAACACTTGTTTCAGTTTATCCAGACGTTACACTAGGAACCGGCCAGGAGCTCCGGTCTCCACGCGGTTCCCCCCCAATCGCGCCCCGGACCCTGGCCGCTTTATTCATCCTGATTTTCACCTGGGAGATTGAAAAATGGCCGACGACGGACCCAAGCTTCACATTGATGACGATTGGAAGAGCGAAGCGGCTGCGGAAAAGGAGAAACTCGCGGCCGAGGTCGAGGGGGGGGCCGAAGAATACGGATCGCTCCCCGACGCCAGTTTCGCTGAAATCGTGCAGATTTTCGCGATGCAAGTGATGGTCGGCCTGGGCGGCATGCGCGGCCCGGACGGCAAGCCGATTCCGCCCAACTTCGAAGCCGCCAAGCACCACATCGACCTGCTCAGCGTTCTTGAACAGAAGACCGAGGGCAAGCTCGAGCCGGCCGAAAAGGAAATGCTGAACACCACGCTGTATCAATTGCGCATGGCGTATGTCGAGATGGTTCAGGCCGCGTCGAACGCCAAGCGCGGTGGGTAGCCGACAGGGTTCCGACTCAGGCTCCCTACCCTCGCTCAAGTGACGTCAGTCGCTCGCTGAGTTCATTCACGCGTTTCTCCAACGCGGCCAGGCGATCCTCGAGCGGATCACCGTATTGAACGGGACTCCGTCGCTCGTCGGCAGACTCCTGCCGTTGGTTCATTCCCGGGGCGCTTTGCTCTCCCAGGACCGGTTCGCCGCTGAGTAGATGAACGAATCTTCGTTCACGGCGTCCGGGTTCACGTTCCATTTCCAAGACCAATGGGGGGTCGGTCCGTTCCAGCTCTCCGAGCAATTCGCGGGCGTAGTCGAGCGATTCAAGGTAGGTCATGCGGGCGGCGTGGGTTCGCAACTCGCCGAGCGTCTGCGGTCCGCGGACCATCAGCTCGCACATGATGGCGCGCTGAGCAGCGTTCCAACCGAAGTGCTTGTCGGCGAGGTGCTGAAATCGGATGGCGCGCGAGTTTCGCTCCGGCGGGGCCTGGTCGACGAGCTGGCGTCGGCGCAGCGTCGCGATGGCCGTGCTGACGTCGCTGTCGGTGAAGCTCACCACGGGATCGCGATTCGACTTCTGATTGCTGGCGGCGACGATGGAGTTCAGGGTCATCGGATACGATTCAGGCACTGCCAGCTGCTTCTCTATCAGTACGCCGAGGACTCGGATTTCATCAGGGCGCAGGTCGTAGGCCATTTGCATTCTCCAGTCAGGGTGTCTCCCGCAGTTTATGGGCACCTCTCACGGCTTTCCACATATCGGGTCCAGCAAAGTATTTCGAACGTCGATTTTCAACTCTCGGGAACTTTCACTCGGCGATTGCGTCTCAACCATCGGAACCCCCAGGGCCGTCACACCGGATGACGGCCGGCGGGTCGTTTGCTGATCAAAACAAGATTCCTCCACGTGGAAAGGGACTGACATGAACCGACTGCTTTTCGGAAATCGAACCGTCGTGATTCTGTTCTGCTATTCAAGTTTTCTGGCGGCGGCGCCGTCGGTGACCCTTGCGAACGGCGTCATACTCAGCGAGGTGCACAGTTCGACCAGGATCGATGTCGGGCCCGCGCAGCGTGTGCGACCGATCGAGCGTTGGACGCCGTTTGAGATCAAGAGTCAGCGGGTGGATGTGTCAATCAACGAGACCGTTTCGGAAACGACGGTGGAGCAGGTCTTTTTCAACGGGAGCGGCAGTCAAAGTGAAGGGCGATATCTCTTTCCCTTCGCCGAGAATGCCGGCGTCGACAAGTTCACGATGTGGATGAATGACAAGGAGGTGACGGCGGAGTTGCTCGACGCGCGACAGGCGCGGCAGATCTACGAATCCATCGTCAATCGCATGCGCGACCCGGGGCTTCTTCAATTCGCCGGTCGCGGATTGATCCAGGCCAAGGTGTTTCCGATCCCGGCGGGCGGCGAGTGTCGCATCCGGCTTCGTTACACCGAGCCCGTCAAGGTTGATGGAGGGCTTGCGTCGTATCGATTCCCGCTGGGTTCATCGGGCTGCCAGTTTCAGCCGATCGAGAAGTTCTCGCTTCGCGCGACAGTCCGGACGGAGCGGCCGCTGATCAGCGTTTTCAGCGCCTCGCATGACGTGAGCGTGGATCGCCGGAGCGAACGGGAGGTTGTGGTCGGTTATGAGGGTACGCGAATCTCGCCGGACTCCGATCTCCAGCTTTTCGCCCGCGTGGGCAGCGAGCCCTTCGGGATCTCGATCCTGGGATTTCGCGACGGCGCCGACGAAGGATTCTTCATGGCCCGCGTCGCGCCGGGAATCAGCCGGAAGGATGACGCGGTGCAGCCCAAGAATATCTGCTTCGTGCTCGACACGTCGGGCAGCATGGCGGATCACAACAAGATCGCGCAGGCCAAGAAGGCGCTGCAGTTCTGCGTGACGAACCTCAACAAGCTGGATCGATTCAACATCATCACCTTCTCGACGGAAGTACGGCCGTTCAGGGAATCGTGGAGCCTGGCTGAGGAATCCTCAAAATCCGCGGCGCGCGAATTCATCGGTGAACTCAACGCGGTCGGCGGCACCGATATCGACGGTGCGCTCAAGCGGGCGATCGAAATGCGCCCGACGGCCAAGTCGGATGATCCGTGGACGAACAATCCGTATCTCGTGGTTTTCATCACGGACGGCGAGCCGACGGTGGGCGTGACCGATCCCGACGCCATCCTGAAAAATGTCGCAAGTTTGAACGGCGGACGGACCGCCAGGATTTTTTCTCTCGGCGTCGGGTTCCAAGTGAATACGAAGCTGCTTGACCGGCTGTCGGACGATAATGGCGGGGCACGGGACTACGTTACGCCGACGGAAGACCTGGAGATCAAGATCTCGTCGTTTTACACCAAGCTGGCCAATCCGATCCTGTCGAACCTGAAGCTGGTGTTCGAGGGCGTGTCGGTTCACGATGTGTATCCGAGGATGCTGCCGGACTTGTTTGAAGGCAGTGAACTCGTCGTCGTGGGTCGTTACAACGGCGCGAAGCGATCGCAGCGGGTCGAACTGACCGGTCAGTCGCGCGGTGAGAGTCGATCGTTCGCATTTCCGTGCAGCTTTCTCGGTATGGACACGAGGCACGATTTTCTTCCCCGATTCTGGGCGATGCGGAAGATTGGATTCCTGCTCGACGAACTCCGGCTGCATGGAGAAACACCGGAGGTCAAGACGGAGGTTATCCGACTGGCCAAGCAGTATGGCATCCTGACGCCCTACACCAGTTTCCTCGTCCAGGAGGATGAGAGGATTGCGACCCGCGAAGGGCGCGCACCGACGGGCGGACGGAGTGCCGGGAGGGAGTTGAGAGCGTCGTTCACCGAGCGGGATGAGGAGGCAAAAGATGCCGCGGTCGGACAGACGATGGCCGTGGGCGCCTCGTCAAACGCCCAGTCCAAGGGCAACCAGTTGATGCGCCAGGCGGACTGCCAGGCGGCCGGAGAGGAACTGGCGCTGGTTCGAATGGACAACTGTGATGCCGACGGCCGGTCGCTGATCAACTTCATCGGCTCCCAGACGTTCTATCTCGAAAACGGGCGCTGGGTGGATTCGAGGTACGACGAAAAGACGGAAACCATCAAGGTCGCGCTTTACAGCCCACAATACTTCGAGTTGCTCTCGAAGCACCGCGAACTCGGGGCCTGCATGGCCCAGGGTGAGCGTGTGGTGGTGAACTGCGGCGGCAAGTATTTCGAGACGGTGCCGGCGACCCCGGCTGCGGAGAAGCCGGCTGAGACGAAACCTGACGATGCCGCCGATTCGGGCTGCTGATAGGCCGGCTGAACCGAAATCTGACGGTCCCGGGGCGTAGCGGCGGACGTGGAAGACCGACCCGGGGCGAGAGCGGGGGCTCGGCCTGCAAGACTGCATGCAGGCGGAGCTTATCGCCCTCGTCCCGGGCCAATTCCTTCGATTCGGACGTGTTTTGGTTGAGGGTCCGGCGGTGCGTGGGTATATTGGATAGGGAAATGCGGGCGGGGGCCCCATGTTCCCGTCCTTTTCCGACTCCACGACCCGAAGACGAAAGCGAGTCCCATGGCTGACAGGCTTACCGTCCGAATCATGCTCGCGCTGGGCGTTTTGATGACCGGCGCGCAAATCCTTTCCGCCCACGACGGCAAGTCCGACGAATTTGTCGAGGCGACCCCCGGGCTCGGATCCGATCCGGCGCTCTTCGGCATGAACTCCGATGAGATTCAGAAGACCGAGTTCAACGACGTCGTGGCCATCGCTCGCCACATGTACAGCATGACCGATGATGAGGCGGCCAGTGCCTCAAAGGTGATCTCCAGATCGGCGTCGTCCCAGTGGTCTGATGGCCCCCAGGCCGAGAAGCTCACCGCGCTGCTTGACAGGCGGGCTCAACTGTTTCACAAATTGCGGGAAGGTTTTCCCGTCGGTGCGACGCCGGAGCACATTGCAAAACTGGCCGCGACGAACCCGGATTTCAATCATCTCACCGAGTCGATCGATTCAATTGATCGAACGATGCCTCGATCGTTTCGCAACTACGCCCCCGTGATTGAAAGCATCCTTCCGCCGGAGAAGGTCGCCGCGGCGGTCA
>CALLKH010000487.1 GCA_938008425.1 uncultured Planctomycetaceae bacterium
ACCGCGCGAAACCCAACCACGAATCGCAACATGGCCGTCCTCGCCCCTGGCAGCGTGATCCCGGCATTGCCGCATTTTCTCGGACGTATGCTCCTCTCCTCGGCGGTTCTTCATCGCGGCACTCAGATCATTAAGATGGCATGAAGATTCACGGCCGTGCGACGCGTTTGATCAATGTTCCTCCGATAAGCCCGGCTGATTTGCATGATCTGAACGAATGCGACGGCAAATCCATCAACGGGGTGCTCCCTAAACGGCGAGAGTTCATCACGACCTCGAATTGCGTCCAATCGCGTGTTGATTCACCTTCACCGCCGACGTAAACTCAAGGTGTTCGCCGAATTTGCGTGGAGGGGGTATTGAGGCTGCCGGCGCGGCGGGATTTTACTTCATCTCTCCCGAAGTCCCGCGGATGTCCGGCTTGAGTTCGCGCGTCAGCCATGAGGAATAGGTTCTTCCGTGTGACATGCGAACCCGGCAAATTCGTTCTGTCTGAAAAGCGTCGTGAATAACCGGTCGAAATCTGGTTGAAGACGAACGAACTTCCCCACGCGAAATGAACGTGGATCTGCCCGCGCTTCGTCGAGGGCATGTCCGGTGATCGCATCGCCGGGCCATCTCGGCCGGCGCTGCCGGTCGGACGAACATATATGGAATAGGTGACGCGAATCGTTTGCTGGGCAGTGATTCGCGAAGACATGAACAAGGTCCGATCTTTCGCCGACAGGCGACGGACTTGAATCTCGACTGGAAGGAATGATCGAAATGATCGATGCTGTTGGCACTTCGGATTCTCGAAGGCGTACTCACGTGAACGCGATTGATTCTCGGCGAACGCGACGGCTGCCGTTCGGCGTCGCGCTGGCACTCATTTCAACTGTAATGATCGCCGCCGCACAGCCTGCGTGGGCGGGACCTGAAGACAACCTTCGCGCAGACTCCCTTTCGGTCGAGTCCTCAGGCGCCACGCTCCCGGCTGTGCTGGATTATGCCGTGGTTGACCTGCTTCCGCTGATCGGTTCGCCCGTTGCCCCCTTCACCATTGAGGTCGGTCTCGACTTCGACGGAGACGAGATCGCCGAACACACGCTCTACTCCTTCCCGGGAGACCCTTCGGGAACCACGTTCGGAAGCCACACCTGGACGCAGGACATCCGGCCGGACCTCGACGCACTGCCCCAGGCGCTGCGAATCCAGAACGGCGCCCGTCTCATCGCCAAACTCGACACCACCAACGCCAATAACGAATTCTTCGGCGCCGGTGAAGGCGACAACTTCGCGGCCGCGGTGCCCTTCTACGTGGAGATCAAACCTGAATCGCTCGTCCTCGACGGCGCCAACCAGGCGACGCTGACCTACCTCGTCGACGCGCCGGCCCGAACCCGAGCCTCCAAGATCCGCTTCTACATCGACGACTCGCCGCAGAACGGGACTCTTGATCCGACCGACACCGTCGTTGCGACGATCAACGTCAACGGCGTCCCCGGCATCAAGCACGAAGTCGTTGACTACAGCGCTAACGTCCCCACGACCGGCCAGAAGATCTTCGCCCGCGTCGATGTCGACAACGACGTCGCCGAGGCACAGGAAGGCAACAACCTCGTCACCGGCGTCAATGCCACCGGCACGGACCTGATCGCCATCGCGCTCAACTACGATCCGGCATTGCAGGAAGCGACGCTGAATTACTTCGTCGACAGCCCGACCGACGTCGCGCCGTACAACATCGAATTCGCACTCGACCGCGACAACACCGGCACGCCGACCGCCGGCGACGCCCCGCTCGTCCAGACCGTCCCCGGCGCCGTCACGCCCGGCGCGCACAGCATCACCGTCAGCTACGCCGGCGCGGCCCCCGCATCCGGCCAGCTCATTTACGCCTGGATCGATCGCGTGCCCGCGGCCACCGGCGGACAGGTGCCCGAGACGAACGAAGTCTCGAATAACATCATGGGCTCAACGGCCGGCTTCGTCACCGATCTTGTCGCCGTGTCGATGTCGTACGATTCGAACACGCAGCTCGCGACGCTGACATACCTCGTCAACAGCCCCACGTCCGTTAGCCCGTACATCATTACCTTCACGCTTGATCGAAACAGGAACGGCGTGATCGGACTGTCGGACCTGCCGCCCGTCGCAGTTGTATTCGGAAACACCAATCCCGGCGCCCACACGCTGACGATTCCGTACAACGGCGGCGACGCCCCCGAATCGAACCAGCAAATTTTCGCCGTGATCGATCCGTTCCTCATCAACAGCGTTGCCGAGGATGATGACGTCGCCAACAACCAGATCTCCGCCGTCAATACCACGCCGACCGACCTCGTCGCCGCGGCGCTCACTTATGACAGCAACATTCAGGAAGCCACCCTCAGCTACGTCGTCGACGCGCCGATTCCCGTCGCGCCGTACACGGTCGACTTCTATCTCGACAGCGACAACAGCGGAACCGCCACTCCGGGTGACACGCTCGTGGCCTCGCTGCCCGGCAACACAACGCCCGGCGCCCATGTGGTCACCCAGACGTTCGCCGCAAACCCGGCCGACTCGGGACAGTTCCTCTACATCATCATCGACGGCCCGGTCTCAACCGGCGGCAATGTCGATGAGACCGACGAGAGCGCAAACAACGTCTCGATCACGTCGAACACCGCGACGACCGACCTTGAGGCCGTCGTTATCACCTATGATCCGGATGCCCAGACCGCCACGCTCGCCTACTCGGTCCACGCACCGATCGAGGTCGCCCCGTACACCATCCGGTTCCTGCTCGACTCGGATGACGACGCCGTCGTCAGCGCCGGCGACACGATCATCGCCAACGTGCCCGGCAACACGACCCCCGGCTCGCACTTCGTCACGCAGAGTTTCGCCGCGAATCCGGCGGCCTCGAACCAGTTTGTCTTCGCCGTCGTCGATATCGATGACGTCATCGCCGAGACAGACGAGGGCAACAATGTCGCGAGCACCCAGAACAACGCTCAGACCGACCTCGTCACCCACCTGTTCCAGTCGCTCACCTATGACGATGTCGCCCAGCGGGCCTTCCTGAGTTACGAGGTCCAGAGCCCCATCGCGGTCGATCCGTTCACGATCGCGTTCATTCTCGACACCGACAACAGCCTGACGCTCACGCCGGCCGACACGATCGTCGGAATCCAGCCGGGTGACACCGCGCCCGGGCTTCACTCGTTCAACCAGAACTTCGCCGCGATTCCCGCGGCGGCCGGCCAGTTCATGTGGGCCATTCTCGACTACTCGCCCGCCCCGATCGGCTCCATCAAGGAGACGAACGAGAACAACAATCTCGCCTTCACCGCGAACACCGCCGAACTCGATATCCAGGCCATCAGCCTGACCTACAACTCGGAGACCCAGACGGCGACCTTCAGCTATCGCATTCTCAGCCCGATTCA
>CALLKH010000488.1 GCA_938008425.1 uncultured Planctomycetaceae bacterium
CGGAGGTGCCAAATGACTGAGCGGCTTCCGATCGGGCGAGAGTGCCTGGATGGGCTGGTCGGGTTTCTTGAAGTGTTTGAGGACCCGACCTTTACTTTCGGCCAGTGGAGTACCCCGTCATCGACCGATTCGGGCGTTATTTCAATTCCCATGTTCGAGTTTTCTGAGGCCGGCGCCGACTTCCTTGATGCCGTTTACAAACTGGGTTGGGTGCGGTCTGACTTCAACTGGATAAATTGGAAGTCAACGCCAGAGGCGGAGCAACTGAAGCACGATGCCGATGCGCTGGCCGACGCCACTGCCGACCAGATCGCGAAACTCCTCACCACGTTGGTCCGCAGTGAGCGATTCTGCGAGGGCGCGTTGGCGTCTGCGTTCCAATCCGGGTTTCTGACCGACATCCTGCGACGGGCGAGGGTACTGAGCTCCGAATTCCAATGAAAGGACACATCGATTCATGTCAACCCAACGATATTCCGTCGCGCCGCACCCCATCGAGACCCTGCTCACCTGGGTCAAGTCCGGCGAGATCGCGATACCGGAAATTCAGCGCCCCTTCGTCTGGGACGCCACCAAGGTGCGAAACCTGCTCGACTCACTCTACCGCGGCTACCCCGTCGGCTACCTCATCGCCTGGCGAAATCCGAATGTTCGCCTCAAGGACGGTACGACGTCGGCCGGCAAACGCATCCTCATCGACGGTCAGCAGCGCGTCACGGCGCTGATGGCGTCGCTGCTCGGACGGGAGGTGCTGACCGAGGACTACGAGACGATCCGCATTCGCATCGCCTTCAACCCGATGGAGGAAAAATTCGAGGTCGCCACGCCCATCATTCGCAAGGACGCCAAGTGGATTGACGACATCGCCCAGGTCTTTGCACCGGAGGCCAAGCTCCTCCAGTTAACCAAGGCCTACGCCCAGGCGAACGAGGGCGTCGACGAAGACGAGCTGTTTGCCAAGCTCGAAAAGCTCCGCAAGATCATCAACAATCATGTCGGCATCATCGATTTGGCCGAGGACCTTGATATCGAAACCGTCACCGAGATCTTTATCCGCGTGAATTCAGCCGGCGCGGAACTCTCACAGGCCGATTTCGCCATGTCCAAGATCGCCGCGAACGAGGACTACAACGGAAATCTCCTCCGCAAAGCAATCGATTATTTCTGCCATCTCGCCAAGGCGCCGGAGTTTTGTTCAAGGATCGAAAAAGGCGATCCCGCGTTCGCCAAGTCGGACTTTTTGCCCGCCATGAAGTGGCTCAAGGATGTCAATGATGACATCTACGACCCCACCTACACCGACATGCTCCGCGTCGCGTTCACCAGCGAGTTTCGACGCGGGCGTCTCCAGGATCTCGTCGCGCTGCTTTCGGGTCGTAATTTCGAAACCCGGCAGTTCGAACAGACGATCGCCGAGGATTCCTTCGCCCGGCTCAAACAGGGCGTCCTGCGGTTCATGAACAAGACGCACTTCGATCGGATCACGATGATCATCCGGTCAGGCGGGTTCGTCACCTCCGACCTGATCCGCGCCCAAAATTCGCTCAACTTCGCCTACATTCTTTACCTTCATGGTCGAACGCAGAACACCCCGGCCGCTGAACTCGAACGGATCGTTCGCCGATGGTACGCGATGTCGGTCCTTCGCGGCCGGTACACCGGCAGCCCGGAATCGACTTTCGATTTCGATATTCGCCAGGTAGAGTCGCAGGGGCTGAAGGCCCATACGGATTCAGTGATCGAGGCCGAACTGCCGGAGAGTTTCTGGACCGGCATGCTGCCGCAACTGATGGCGACGTCATCGCCGAACAGCCCCTACTTCCTCGTCTACCAGGCCTCCCATGTGAAAGCCATGGACAAGGGATTTCTCTCCCGCGATATCACCGTGCACGACCTGCTGCTCAATCGCAGCGACGTGCACCATGTCTACCCGAAGAAGCATCTCAAGACCCAAGGCAAACAGAAGGGGCAATACAACCAGATCGCCAATTACGTTCTCGCGCAAAGTGAGATCAACATCGCCATCGGCGACAAGGCGCCGGAAGTCTACTTCAAGGACCTGGCCAAGCAGATCGACGGCGGGAAGAAAAAGTACGGCGGAATCACCAACGAGCGCGAGTTGCGGGCGAACCTGCGACAACATTGCATCCCCGACTCGATGATCGACGGCGAGATTCCCACCTACGAGGAATTCCTGGAGGCCAGGCGGTTGTTGATGGCGGGGAAGATAAGGAATTGGTTTGGGAGTCTGTGAAGAATGCTGGATGCAACGAACTGTTATCCCTCCTACAAATCAACAGGCCTTTCCTGGCTGGAGGTGATTCCCGCCCATTGGGAAGTTCGTCGTAACGGACGCCTGTTCGCTCATCGAGTGGAGACGGGGTTCCCCGATCTTCCAATTCTCGAAGTTTCACTGCGCACCGGTGTTCGCGTCCGCAACATGGATAGTGCCGCACGCAAGCAAGTCATGTCCGATTTAGGCAAGTACAAGCGCGCCCGCCGTGGAGACATTGCATACAACATGATGAGAATGTGGCAGGGCGCCGTCGGCGTTGCGCCCACCGACGGCCTCATCAGTCCCGCGTACGTTGTCGCCAAGCCCATCGATCCGACGAACTGCCGATACTACGAACATCTATTCCGAACATCAGCGTACATGCATGAAGTAAATTCGGCGTCGCGCGGAATCGTGGCCGATCGAAACCGACTCTACTGGGAGGGCTTTAAGCAAATGCCTTCGCCGTTTCCTCCCCCCGACGAGCAGGCGGCGATTGTGCGGTGCTTGGCGGCGGTGGATCGGCGGGTGAACAAGTTCATCCGGGCGAAGCGGCGGCTGATCGAGGTGCTGAACGAGCAGAAGCAGGCCATCATCACCCAGGCCGTCACCCGAGGCCTCGACCCCCAGATTCGACTCAAGCCCTCCGGTGTGGACTGGCTGGGGGACGTGCCGG
>CALLKH010000489.1 GCA_938008425.1 uncultured Planctomycetaceae bacterium
CCATTCATGTCGCGATTGATCCGCGTTCTTCCCCCGCCGACCTTGCACGTCCCGGCCACATTTTCCCCCTGAAGTCACAAGTCGGCGGGGTGCTCAGGCGCGCAGGGCAGACGGAAGGGTCAGTTGACCTGGCGCGATTGGCCGGACTTTACCCGGCCAGCGTCATCTGCGAGATCATGAATGAAGACGGCACGATGGCTCGTGTGCCGGAACTCACCAAGTTTGCCAGGCGGCACAAGCTGAAAATGGTCACGATCAAGGCGTTGATCGAGTACCGCATGCAGCGAGAAACCTTCGTGAAGCGGGCCGCGAGTGCACGCTTGCCAACGATGTTCGGCGAGTTTGAAGCGGTGGCGTTCGAGAACGAGATGGACAACGTCACGCACATCGCGCTTGTAAAAGGGCGGGTTGACGACGGGGAGCCGACGCTGGTGCGTGTGCATTCGGGCTGCCTGACGGCCGAGGTTCTGGGATCCCTGCGCTGTGATTGCCGGGACCAACTCCATAAGGCAATGGAAATGATTCAAAAAGAGGGGCGCGGTGTCTTGCTGTATCTGAACAAACAAGAAGGCCGCGGAATCGGTTTGCTGAATAAGATCAAAGCCTATGGATTGCAAGATCAGGGCAGCGATACGGTCGAGGCGAACCTGCAGTTGGGTTTTAAACCTGATCTCCGGACCTACGGTGTGGGTGCGCAGATCCTCGTGGACCTCGGGCTGCATGCGATTAAAGTGATCACCAACAATCCTCGCAAGATCGTCGGCATTGAAGGCTATGGCCTGAAGGTGGTCGAACGGGTGCCGATTGAGATCGCGCCCCGCGCCGACAACGAAAAATATCTCCGCACCAAGAAAGCCAAGCTCGGCCACCTTTTGAAAAAGGTCTAGTGTCGCTCCAGCCGGTCTCAATCCCGAGTCATCATCGTGTGGGAAGGATGCGTGCGCCGACGGCCTGAAACGTGTAGCCATTTGAGGGCGTTTCCAGGTATGATTCGCCTCTTTCTTCGGCGCACGCACAGTCCATGAGACGTCTGACTCGTTATCTCATTCCATGAAGCTTCGCAAAGGTTCGCAAGACGCGACGGGGCTGACGTTCGGCATCGTGGCGAGCAAATTTAATAAGTTTGTCACCAGCCGTTTGCTGACGGAGTGCGTGAAGGCGCTGACGAAGGCAGGCGTGACGGATGAGGCCATCGAGGTCGTGCGGGTGCCGGGCGCGTTTGAAATTCCCCTCGTGGCTCGCCAACTTGCCCGGTCCGGTCGATTCGATGCGGTGATCTGTCTCGGCGCAGTGATCCGTGGTGATACACCGCATTTCGAGTACATCAGCACCGAAGTCAGTCGGGGGATTCTACAAGCGTCTATGGACGCGAATATCCCCGTCATCTTCGGCGTCCTCACCACCGATACCGTAGCTCAGGCCATTGAGCGAGCCGACCCCGAAAAGTTGAATCGCGGCGCCGATGCGGCGAAAACGGCGATCGAAATGGTCAATGTGATGCGATTGCTCAAAAAGGAAAGAAGCGGGGAGGCGTCGCAGCCGGCTACCCCGTCACGACGAGCCGGGCGATCGGCAGCGAGGCCGAAACGCTGACCGGCGTTGCACTATGGCCTCTCGACATCAAGCCCGTGAACGGGCGGTACAGATTCTCTTTCAATACGATATTCACGGCCAGGCGGGTCCCTGGCTGGACGATTTCTGGATTCAGTATCCCTTGACCGAGGAGTTGCGGGTATTCGCGGAGCGATTGGTCTCCGGCGTCCGGGCCAACAAAAAGGAGCTGGATGCGCTGATCGGGACCTACGCGACCAATTGGAAGGTCAGCCGGATGCCGATCATCGACCGCAATATTCTCCGCATGGGCTGTTTTGAATTGCTGCATGTGCCGGAGGTGCCGGCCAAGGTTACGCTGAATGAGGCGATCGAATTGGCCAAGAGTTTCGGCGACGAGGAGGCCTCCAAATTCGTGAACGGCATTCTCGACAAGGTGCTCGGGTCGGATGCACGGTTGGAACGAAAGCGGGCGTTTCCCGAATTGCCTGTGGTGGGGAGTGACAGCAGCGTGAAGGGTGACGCGTGAAGCGTATCTCGTGGGGTGCTTTCAGATTTCGTGAACGAACGACGCTTCACGAGCGACGAACAACGAGGAAGAGATGATTGATCGATACACGCGTCCGCGGATGAGTTCCATCTGGGACCTTCAACACAAGTATGAAATCTGGCTGGAAGTGGAGTTGCAGGCTTGCGCCGCGTTTGAGCGTGGCGGACAGATTCCGCGCGGGACCAGCGCCCGGATTCGCAAAAAAGCCAAGATCGATGTGGCGCGCATTGCCGAGATCGAAAAGGTCACGAAGCACGACGTGATTGCCTTCCTTGAATCGCTGATGGATTCAGTCGGACCTGAGCACCGGTTCCTCCATATGGGGCTCACGTCCTCGGACATCGTCGACACCTCGCTGGCGGTGCAAATGACCGAAGCGCTCGATCTGATTCTCGAGGATCTTAATGAGTTGATCGCAGTGCTGAAGAAACGTGCGCTCGAGCATCGCCATACCGTGATGGTGGGCCGGTCGCATGGCATTCATGGCGAGCCGGTGTCCTTCGGGTTCAAGTTGGCGATCTGGTATGAGGAGGCCTGCCGGCACCGGACGCGCCTTGAAGCCGCACGCAAGGATATTGCGGTGGGCAAGCTCTCGGGTGCGATGGGCACATTTGCACATCAAGGCCCTGAAATCGAAGAATATGTCTGCGCCAAGCTGGGCCTCGCGTCGGATCCGGTGTCCAACCAGATCGTGCAGCGGGACCGGCATGCTGCCTATGCGTCGGCGCTCGCGTTGTTGGCGGCGACCATTGAAAAAATCGCCACCGAAATTCGTCACCTGCAGCGCACTGAGGTGCTGGAGGCGGAAGAATATTTCTCCCCCGGACAGAAGGGCTCATCGGCGATGCCGCACAAGCGCAACCCGATTGCGTCGGAAAACTTGTGCGGCCTGGCGCGCCTGGTACGCGGTAATAGCCTGGCCGCATTGGAGAACGTGGCCCTGTGGCATGAGCGCGACATCAGCCATTCTTCGGTGGAACGAGTGATCATGCCGGACAGCACCATTCTGGTCGATTACATGTTGGCCCGCGTGACCGACCTGGTAAAGAATCTGATTGTGTATCCCGAGCGGATGCAGCGAAACCTCGATTTGACCGGCGGCCTGGTCTATTCGCAGCGACTGCTGCTGGCCTTGATCGACAAGGGCGCCCAGCGCAAAGAGTCATACGAGGCGGTTCAGCGCAATGCAATGACTGCGTGGAAAGGCGGGGGCGGATTTCAGGAACTGGTCGCTCGCGATCCGTTCATCACCACCCACTTGAAACCGCACGAAATTACTGCCTGCTTCGACCCGGCCTATTACCTGCGACATTTGGACCAGGTCTTCCGCCGGGTGTTCGGGTCGAGTGCCGCCTCGTCGGCGAAACGGAGGAAGCGGGCATGAACTTACGAGCAGTAGGACGGGCCGGGCTGTTGGCCGGTGTGTTGTTGTTGATTGCGGTTTGGTCAGCTTCGGCAGCCGAGGGCGAAAAGCTGCTGACAGAACCCGGGGTATACGGGACGTTTGCAACCTTCCAGATGGATCATGATTGGTGGGACCTCCCCGGCGAATCGCGCGTTATTTCGGTGGCGGAGGTCAAGGGACTAGTCGAACAATGGTCCGGCAAGATTCTGATCGAGTCCTATCTGCTTCGTGGATTATCCGACCATGCCGATCTTATGTTTCGGATACATGCCCGCACGCTCTCGGACACCCAACAGTTTCTCTCGACCTTTATGGGCACCCGATTGGGGCGCCATCTCACCCCGGGTGGATTGCTCCATGGTCTGAGCAAGAAGCCCGCCTACGTTGCCGGTTTCTCGGAATCCATAAAGACGGAGTTACAGGTGAAAGCCGAAGCCGGGCCGAGGCCGTACGCGATTGTAATTCCGATCAAGAAGGATGCGGAATGGTGGGGGCTGGACCAGGAAGCACGGACCGCTCTAATGCAGGAGCACACGCAGGCGGCGCTGCCGTACAGCGCGTCGGTCAAACGGAAA
>CALLKH010000490.1 GCA_938008425.1 uncultured Planctomycetaceae bacterium
TAACCAGCCGGCCGCGATTCGCGAAGCCGCCCGCCCGCGGCTACAATGCCCGCTTGTTGAACATCACTGAGAATAGCACCCTGTTGGAACCCTATGAACATCCGCAATATTGCCATCATCGCCCACGTTGACCACGGAAAAACCTCGCTGGTGGACTGCCTGCTGCGACAGTCCGGAATGTTTCGAGAGAACGTCACCTCCCAGCACCTGATCATGGACAGCAATCCGCAGGAGCGGGAGCGCGGCATCACCATTTTCGCCAAGAACTGCTCCATCAACTGGAAGGACGTGAAGATCAACCTGATCGACACACCCGGCCACGCTGACTTTGGCGGCGAGGTCGAACGCGTCCTCAAGCTGGCCGACGGGTGCCTGATTCTCGTCGATGCATTCGAAGGCCCGATGCCGCAGACACGGTATGTGCTTTCCAAGGCCTTCAACTATCACCTCTGGCCGATCGTCGTCATCATCAAGGTCGATCGCCCGGACGCCCGGCCCAATGCGGTGCTGGACGAGGTCTTCGAACTCTTCATGGACCTCGGCGCGGACGATGCCACGCTTGATTTCCCCGTGATCTACTCCAGCGCCAAGGAGGGCTTCGCCCGCAAGGAGCTGGCCGACACGAACATGGACGTCATTCCGCTCCTGGATTTGATTCTCGATCGCGTGCCCGCGCCGACCGGCGATCCCGCCGCGCCGGCACAGATGCTCGTCACGTCGCTGGACTTCAGCGAGTACGTGGGTCGCATCGGCGTCGGTCGAATCTTTGAGGGCACACTGAGTGAAGGCAGCAAGGTGACGCGCATCGGCCGCGACGGGCATCAGCACAATGAAACGATTGACGGCCTGTTCACCTTTGAGGGTCTTCGACAGAAGAAGGTGAAGGAGGCCTTCGCGGGTGACATCGTTGCGGTGACGGGTCTTGCCGAGGTCGGCATCGGCGACACCATCGCCTGTCCGGACGATCCGAAGCCGCTGCCGATCATCGCCGTCGATGAGCCGACGCTGACCATGGAATTCAGCATCAATACCTCGCCGTTCATGGGCCGCGAGGGCAAGTATCTCACGACGCGGCACCTTCGCGACCGCCTCATGAAGGAGTTGCGGTCCAACGTCGCGCTTCGCGTCGAGGACATGCTTCAGAAAGACACGTTTCGGGTTTCGGGGCGCGGACTGCTTCATCTCGGCGTTCTGATCGAGACGATGAGGCGGGAGTTTTACGAGCTGATGGTCGGCAAGCCCAAGGTCATTTTCCGGGAGATCGACGGGAAGAAGTGCGAGCCGATCGAGTATCTCGTCGTGGATTGTCCCTCGTCCTGTGCCGGCGCCGTGATTGAACTGACCGGCGGTCGTCGCGGCGAAATGGTCAAGATGGAAACACGCGACAACATGACGCATCTCGAGTTTACGATTCCCGCCCGCGGCCTCATCGGCATGCGGACGCGCATGCTCAATGCGACGCGCGGCGAGGCGATTATGCACCACACGTTCTACGAGTACGAGCATTTCCGCGGTTCGATTCCGGGGCGGACGAACGGAGCGATGGTGTCGCTGGAGACGGGACGCGTGACGGCCTTCGCGCTGCTGAATCTGGCCGATCGCGGAACGATGTTCGTTCAACCGGGCGACGAGGTGTACAAGGGTCAGGTCGTCGGGGAGCATTGCAAGGACGACGACATTGACGTGAACGTCTGCCGCGAGAAGAAGCTGACCAACATGCGTGCGGCCGGCGCGGACAAGACGGTGGTGCTCAAGACGCACCGTGAGCTCTCGCTTGAGGCGATGCTGGAGTACATCGAGGACGACGAGTGGGTGGAAGTGACGCCGGAAAGCTGCCGAATGCGGAAGCGTGCGCTCGATCCCACCGATCGCAAGCGGGCGGAGCGCAACGCACTGAAGGCGGAGGCGCTCTAATCGCGCGGCGGTCCGCGGATTGAGGTCGGCGGCATAGCGTGAACATCGATGATGTCATCTCGGCGGTTCGCCGTTCGAATCGCGCCTGGTGGGAGCAGGTCTGCGAGTCGGAGTCGCTCGACTTCGGCGTCGCCTACACCGTTCCCGAGTTTCCGACGCTCGCCGAGGGCAACCAGCTTCGGGATGCGTGGATCGCCGATGCCGATCCCGAGACGGTCTATCAGCGGGCCGAGGCGTATTACCAGGAGCGCGGTCTCGTCTGTCGAATCTGGACGCCCGCGTCGGGTCAGGATGTTGATCCCGTTGACGCCCTGATGGCACGGCATGGCTGGGTTCGCTCCGATCTGCTCGCATTTGGACTTGTCAGCTGGGACGCCGCGCTGCCGGCGACGGAGCGTTCGGCGGACGGCGACGATGCGATTCGAATTCTTCCCGCCCGGGCCATGCGACGGGCCTATCGCGCGTTACTGGCCGGATCCTTCGACAACGACGAACCCCGGATCGAATCCGGCATCGCACGGCTGGACGATTCCAATTTCGACGCCGTCATCGCACAGGTCGACGGCACGCCGGCCGGGCGCATCGCATACTTCGAGGTCGGGGAGATCGCCCGCCTGGCCGATCTGCACCTCGTTCCGGGCTTCGAGGGCCGCGGTATCGAGCGCGAACTGATCGCGCACTTCCTGCAGATCGCGCGGCGACTTTCGCCGCGGCATATCGTGGCATGCGTGCCAGAGTCGGACGCCTCGGGGCGCGGGATGCTCGAGGCGAACGGTTTCGCGGTGGCCGGTTCGCTGCCGCGGTGGCTCAGAAACGCTGAGTAGATCGGGAATTACGACCGGGGTTCGAACCGATTCGCATCATCGATGATTTGGGGTTGCGGCCGTACGGCCTTTCGCACCCGGTTCGGCCTCGAATCGGGATATTCCGCACTTGTCGCAACTTTGCCTGCCATCGCGGGTTATGCCGATTTTCAGGGTATGAATGCGATACCCCGAGCCAGCGGTGACAGGCCTGATTTCCGATCTCGAATCCAGCGACGAAATCGTCGACAGAATCTGCGCTGCGCTCGATTGTCGGGCTGGATGAAACTGGAACGCGCTGATTGTTCGTCCACGCTTGCTCCCCTTCGTCACCAGCACCCCAACCCTCTCCCGTCGAGGGAGAGGGAGCAAAGGGCCGCTTCTGCGTTTCGCGCGCCGGCGTACCCGGTTCTCGTTTGCCGACTGGCTGTCTTCGCGATACTGCTTCTCGCTTCGCCGATTTCGGCGGCGACTATTGGTGTACTTCAACTGGCCGACAACCGGCAGTTTCCCAATCTTAGCCTGCTCGATCCTGCCATGGCCGCGGCACGGAACGCGCTGACGGCCGACGGCCACACCGTTTCCGCCGTCACGTCGCTTTCCGCCGCGGATCTGACCGGCGTGGACATTCTCTGGCTGCCGCTGCTCGACTCTGAGGCGTTCTACACCCAGGCCGAGCGCGATGTGATCGACGCCTACTTGAACGGTGGCGGGCGGCTCTTCTGGATCGGCGATGCGGGGATTTACAACCTCGGCGACGATTCGCTGCTCAGCATCTTCGGCGTCACGAAGCTTTCCGGCACTTACGACACCGACGGCCCAGTGTTGGCTGCGGCGACACATCCGGTCAAATCGGGGCCGCATGGCACCTCGGCGGGCGTGGTCGCGGTCAGCGCGACGTTCGGGCTTATGGATCTTGCCAATGCGAGTGCACCGACGACGGCACTCTACACGGATTCCGCAGGGCCGGGTGCGTTCATCGCGCTGGTGGAGAGAACACCCGGCGCGGCGGCGGGGCGGGCGGCGCTGGTCTGCGATTCCGCGATCTTCGCCGACGCCCTGGATGAAGGCGCCGGGCATCGGACGCTGCTTCGAAATCTCGTCGCGTGGCTTGCAAGGCGGCCGGGGTATACGCCGTCGGGTTCGGCGGTTTCGACCGGTGACATTTCCGGCGCGGGGTCGGCGTTTCCGGCGGTAAAGGTCACACTCTCGCAGACCACCTCCACCGGCTTCACGACAGTCACGCCGCTCGCGGGCGGCGCGGCGCAGTGCGATTTCTCCGTCGCGCCTTTTACCGGGCTGGCCGATCGCTATGTCGGCTTCGGATTCCAGATCGCCACGACGGCCGGACTCGGCGCAAGTCCGACCGCGACGATCACCGTCACCTACGACGAGGCCGCATTCGTCGCCGGCGGGTTTCGCGACGAAGCCGCGGTGCAACTTTTTCGCTACGACAGCGCAATCGGATCGGCCGTTCAGATCACGACGGGGCGCGACCTCACTGCGAACACGCTGACCGGCAGCGCCGGCGGACTCGGCTTCTACCTGGTGGGCGTCGTCCTGAATCCGGCCGACTGCGATGCGAACGGCGTGCCCGACGCATGCGAGATCGAAGCGGAGAGCCTCGCCGCCGGCGGACCGTTCTACTGCGTGGCCGACTGCGATTCGGACTGCAATGAGAACGGCATTCCCGATGCGTGCGACGTTCGCACGCGGTATCTTCACAACTCGCCGACGATGACGCCGATCGGCGTCGGTGCACCGAAGACGCACATCGTCACCGGCGTGCCGCGGGCCGTTTCCGACGTGACCCTTCAGTTCTTCGCCCGCGGCGACTTCAGCGCAACCTCGGAGTATTTGACGGTTCAGTTGAATGGCGCCGCGCTCGGGCGCGTGTTTGAAACCGGCGCGGGGGCCGACTGCCCGGCGACGCCGATCACCGGCTCGCTCGTTGTGTCCAAGACGCAGTTCAACACGCTCGTGAGCGGCGGCGACGCGACAATCGTCATGACGGCCTCCGCGGCGGTCGATCCGAATCTCTGTTCGCCGCCGTCGTCGATCTCGGTTCGGCTGGACTACGAGGCCGAGAGCGTCGGCGCCGATTGCAATTCGAACGGCATTCCCGACGACTGCGAGACCAGCGCCGACTGCAACGGCAACGGCCAGCGCGACATCTGCGAGATCGCGTCGGGCGCTGCGCAGGACTGCGACGGGAACGGCGTGCCGGACGCGTGCGACATCTCCTCGGGCGCGGCGGAGGATTGCAACGGCAACGAAATCCCGGATGGCTGCGAGCCGGATGCGCGCTTGACGATGGTGCGCTCGCCGGTCGAGGGTGGTTCGGTGCAGCCGATCGGCGCGGCGGATTATGAACTGTGTTCCTCGCCGACGATCACCGCCACGCCCGCGGCAGGCTACTGCTTCACCGGCTGGACGGTGAGTGCCGGCGCGCCGCCCGCGAATCCGTCGGCCGCCACGACCACGATTCCGGCCGACTTCAGCAAGACGGTGACGGCCAATTTCACGAAGATCATCACCGCGCAGCCTGTGCAGAAACTCGGCTGTCCGGGCGGCAGCGTCACGTTTACGGTGACGGTCGATCCGGCGCTGGCCGGGCAGGCGGCCTATCAGTGGCGTCGCGACGGCGTCAACGTGTCCGGCGCGAGCTATTCGGGCGCAAACGCCGCTCAGCTCGTGATCAGCCCGGTGAACACAGGCACGGTCGGCGCGTATGACTGCGTTGTGACGCTGCCCTGCGGAACGGTCACGTCGCAATCGGCCGCTCTGGGTATCGGCGGCGATACGACGCTCACCACGGATCTCCCGCCGACGACCACGGTCTGCACCGGCCAGACGGCCACACTGACTGTAGCGGCGACGGGCGTCGAGCTCACTTATCGCTGGCAGAAGCACGACGGCGGCGATTTTGCCGACATGACGGCCGGTCCGGGCGTTTCCGGCGTCTCGGGTCCGCAACTCGTCATGACCGGCGCGCAGGCCTCTACGGCCGGGCAATATCGGTGCAAGGTGAGCGGCACCTGTGGCGGTGAGGTGATCTCGGCGGTGACGACGGTGGTCGTCGCCGCGCCGCCGGTGATTACGGCCTCGGGCGCGTCGCAGACGCTGTGCGAAGACGAGGTGTTCGTCACGTCGGTGACGGCGACCGGCGCCAATCTCGTTTACGAGTGGTGGTTCTCAAGCGGCGGCAACTGGCGGGCGCTCACGGCGTCGGATGCCGGTGTGACCGGATTCAATACGCCGACGCTGACGATTCAGCCGGCTTTGCCCGCGCATACGGGTTCCTATCGCTGCATCGTCTCGGGCAACTGCACGCCGCACGCCCAGTCGGACACCGTGCCGCTCACCGTTCGCGCGAAGACGCGGCTTCTGACGCAGCCGACGGGCGCGACCAAGTGCCCGGGGAATTCGACGAGCTTCACGGTGGTGGCGACCGGAACGAACATCGCCTATCAGTGGCAATTCGACGGCGGCGGCGGATTCGGCAATCTGACGTCATCGTCATTCGGCGTGTCGGGATTTAACTCGGCGACGCTGTCGATTCCCAGCGTCGGCGCGATTCACGCCGGGCAGTATCGCTGCGTCATCACCGGTGACTGCGGCGCGACCGTCAATTCCGATTCGGCGCTGCTGTCGGTCACGAGCGTGACGACGATTTCGAATGCCTCGGCGCCGGCCGATACCGCAAGCTGCCCCGGCGGCCGGGTGGTCTTCGCCGTCGAGGCGACCGGCAGCGGGCTGACCTACCAGTGGCAGGCGAATACGGGACCGGCGTTTCTGAACCTGGTCGACGGGCCGAAGATCAGCGGCGCCCGATCGGCCACGCTGGTGATGACCGGCGTCGCCGCGACCGATGCCGGCCGCTACCAGTGCGTCGTCGCCGGCGCGTGCGGCTCGGCGCAGGTCAGCCGCGCGGCACTGCTGTCGATCACGAGCGGCGTTTGCGACTGCAATTCCAACAGCGTATCCGACGCCGACGACATCGTGACGGGCTACAGCGTCGACTGCAACGCCAACGGCATTCCGGATGAGTGCGAACTCACCTCGACCAACCCCGCACCGGGCGGGCCGTTCTTCTGCACGGTCGGTTGCCTGGCTGATTGCAACGAGAACGGCATTCCCGACAGTTGCGATATCTCCGCGGGCTTCAGCACAGACTGTAACGCCAACGGCCAGCCCGACGAGTGCGAGGCCGGCGGCGGCGGCGGCGGCGGACTGGACTGCAATTCGAACGGCGTACCCGACGCGTGCGACATCGCCAGCGGCATCAGCCCGGACTGCAACAAGAACGGTGTTCCCGATGAATGCGAAGCGCCTTACGTTGTTGACGCCGGGCCGGATGTCGTCCGCTGCGCCGGCATGACGACGGTGACGCTCGGCGGCGCGACGGTCGCCTCGGGTTCCCGGTCGCCGTATCAGTACCAGTGGAGCATTCTGAGCGGCCCGTCGGGCGCCACGCTTCAGACGCCGACGAGCATGCGGCCGATCTTTCATGCCACGCAGGCCGGCGACTATGTGGTTCAGCTTCGCGTTTCGGACGCCACGGTGCCGCCGTGCGTGAAGACCGACACGGTGAACATTCAGGTGTACGCGATGACAGTCGACGCGGGGCCGGCGATGTCGGTCGGCGTCGGCCGCGAGAGTCCGGCGATGTCGCCGATGATCACCGGCGCGTCCGGTTCGATCTCATACGCGTGGACGATCCTGCCCGGCTCGCCAAGCGTGGATGTGTCACAGTTCACCGGGGGCGGCGCGGCGACGGCCAATCCGACCTTTACACCCACGACGCCCGGCCGATACACGCTCAAGCTGACCGCGAGCGATTCGAACAATCCAGTTGCCTGCGAAGTCTCGGATACGCTCACGCTCGACTCGGTGCTGATGACCATGGCCGTGCCGGCGGACTTCGCCATGTGCGCCGGCGGTGAATCCGCGCCGCTGGCGGCGGCGATCACGTCGCCGGGCGTCGCGCCATACAGCTATGCGTGGACGATCGAACCGGGAAGCCCGAGTGTGTCGATCTCGCAGTTTGTCGGCACTGCAGCGGGCTCGATTCAGCCGAAGTTCCGCCCCGCGTCCACGGGGCTTTATACGCTGCGCCTGACGATCACCGACGCCAGCACGCCGCCCGCGACGCAGACCGCGACGATGCGCGTGGGCGTCGGCGGCATGACGGTCTCGATTCCCGATGAGATCGCGCTGTGCGCCAGCGCCCAGGGCATCACGCTGCCGCGGCCGAACATCGTGGGCGGTGTCGATCCGGTGACCTTCAACTGGACGCTCGAACCCGGCTCGCCGAGCAATGACCCGGGGCAGTTTTCCGGTGAAACGGCTTACAGCGCGGAGTGGGTCTTCTCGCCCCGCGCGGCCGGAAGTTATCGCCTTCGCCTGACGTCGACCGATTCGGCCTCGCCGCCGTGCATTCGAACCAACGAGTTGATCGTCCGATCGACGGCGATGTCGATCAACGCCGGCGCGGACTTCGTGACGCAGGCGTTCCATGCATCGCAGCCGCTCGGCGCGCTGCCGCTGGTGGCCGGCGGCGGATCAAACATGCGGTACGAATGGCGGATCCTGTCGGGGCCGTCGACCAAGAAGTCGCAGCTTTCGTCAAGCACCGTCGCACGGCCGGTGTTCACGCCGTCTGACGTGGGCATGTATGCCATCGAGGTGACAGCGACCGATGAGGACGCGGCATGCTCGGTGACCGATGTCGTCGCTGTTGAGGCGATCACGGCCAGCCGAGCCCTGCCGGCCAACGCGGAGGGTCGGGTGTTTATTTCACTGCGAATCGATGAGCCGCACACCGCGGCGGAGATTCGAATCGCGGGCGCGGCGCCAAACGTCGATTTCACCGGGGAGATTCGCAATGCGGGTGGGGCCGCTCGATTCGAGGGTCTGCAGCCCGAGGTGGCGATCGGCCGTCGATTGACCCTCGCCACCGATGCCGGAAAGGGAGAGTTCGTCGCCCTGGTCGGCATGATGTTCAGCCTTAATGAGTTGGACGGATCCGATCCCGAGACCGTCGTGATCAACGCTTGGGACGGGGCGAACGAGCTATGGCGACCGGCCGTCGGCGGATCGGTGGAGGCGGCGACTCATCCACTGCGGCCGACGAAGTCCGATGTGGGGCGACGGGGGTGGGAGAAACTCCCCGCGGTCGGGCCGAATGTCTATTTCGCGTGGGCGGTGGTGGATTTCGAGGGTGATTTCGCACTCGGTCGCCCCGCAGCCGGCGTCGGAACGTTCAATCCCGACGGCAATGACCCCGGCGACGGGCCTTCGCCGATCGGCGGACCGCCATCGGTCGGCGGCATGTGCGGCGTGGGGGCTGGCGCTGCGTTTCTGCCGCTCCTCGGCATCGGCCTGATTCAGAGGCGGGCTGTCCGAAAACGACGTTCGAGCCGGCGGACACAGATTCTCTGAGATTCTTTGTAACCTTTCCGGCGGCCGGATAATCTGATCGGCATGTCCGAGCCGATGCCGAAGGTGCCCGCGACCGCATCGCTCGTCGATGAACTCGATGAGACCGCGCTGGTTGTCAGGCTGCGCGCCAACGACGGGGCGGCTTTCGAGGAGTTGGTGCGGTGCTTCGGCGGCCGGATGCTGGCCGTCGCCCGTCGGCTCCTCTCGAATGAGGACGACGCCCGGGACGCGGCCCAAGACGCCATGCTCTCCGCCTTTCGCGCGATCAACAGTTTTGCCGGCACCGCGAAGCTGTCGACCTGGCTTCATCGAATCACGGTGAACGCCTCGCTGATGAAATTGCGTTCCCGTCGCCGCCAGCAGGAACAACCGATCGAAAACCTGCTTCCGCAGTTCCAGAATGACGGCCATCAGGTGAGACCGGCCGTCGAGTGGCGACAGACTTCGCAGGACATCGCCCAGAATCGTGAATTGCGCGAGATGGTGCGGCGGTCCATCGATCAGCTTCCTGACACATACCGAACCGTTCTGATGCTTCGGGATATCGAGGAACTGGATACGCGAGAGACCGCCAAACTGCTCGGCATTGAGGAGAATGCCGTCAAGGTTCGACTACATCGGGCACGCCAGGCCCTTCGCACGTTATTGGATACACACTTCCGAGGGGATGCCTGATGCTGACTTGCCGCGAAATCATCGACTTTCTCATGGACTATCGGAATGGCGAACTGGATCCGGGTGTTCGTGACCGTTTCAACGAGCACATCGCCGTCTGCCCGCCCTGCGTCGCCTTCATGAAGACCTATGAAGAGACGATCAAACTCGGCAAGGCCGCCATGAAGGCCCCGTGCAACGGCCATGAGGATATTCCCCCCGAACTCGTTCAGGCCATCCTGAAGGCCCGAAGCGATGGAAAATGACTCCCACCGGTGTTTGTGTTCTGATTCAGGTGCCGATCCCGATGGCGGGGTGTGAAGATTGCACACGCCTGCCGGTTCTCGTGATGGCAGCGCATCTTTCACGATAATCACACTCGACTTGCGACGGAGAAGTGATTTCAATATCGGCCGACCCGATGACCACCGGCTCCGATGGAATCACTCCCATGAATGCCACCCAGCCTGAGTCGCCGTTTCGGCTCATCCCCCGTACAAGTGCCCGCCCGTCGATCAAGGGTCTGTTTGCCTCGGCCGCCGAGCGCATGCTTGCATTTCCGTGGATGAACAGCATCTACCATGCCGCGTACGAGGCACCCGGCGACAAGGGGTTCAACGAACGGGTCCTCGATGCCATGCGCGTTCACTGGGGGCTTGCCGAGGCCGATCGCCGGCGAATTCCCGCGAGCGGACCGCTGATCGTCGTCGCCAACCACCCCTACGGCGGGCTGGAGGGGGTCGTTCTTGCGGCGGTTCTGCGCAGCGTGCGGCCGGATGTGAAGCTGCTGGCCAATTATCTGCTCGGCTGCATTCCCGAAATGCGCGATCAGTTCATTTTCGTCGATCCGTTCGGCGGGCCGGATGCCGCCCGCAAGAATGTCGGTGGCATGAAGGCCGCGATGCGCTGGCTCAGGCAGGGCGGTGTGCTGGGCATTTTTCCGGCCGGCGAGGTCGCCCATCTCACGTGGAAGAGCCGATGTGTGACTGATCCCCATTGGAGCGAGACCGTTGGCCGCCTTGCGCTCCAGACCGGCGCGCCGGTGCTGCCGTTCTATTTCTCCGGCCGCAACAGTGGGCTGTTTCAGGCCGCGGGCTTGATTCATCCGCGACTGCGAACCGCGCTCCTGCCGCGCGAGATGAAGCGCCGGAGTGATCAGACCATCGACGTTCGAGTCGGCACCGTGATCAAGCCGGAGCGACTCGCCCGGTTCAAGACGCCGTCGGAGGTGACTTCATACCTTCGGCTGCGAACGTACATTCTCAAGGGCCGTTCGCCCGCTGCGCAGAAGTCGGACGATGCCGGTCCGGCTGTCGTGAACAACATCCCGCTTGCGGCACCCGTCGTCGCCCCGCAGCCGAAAGAGGCGATCGCCGCGGAGATCGCAGGGCTGCCTGCTGACGCGTGCCAGTTCGCCTCGGGCGAGTTTCAGGTGTTCATCACCAAGGCCGATGCGATCCCGCTTACGCTTCGCGAAATCGGTCGGCTCCGCGAGATCACTTTTCGCATCGTGGGCGAGGGTACGGGGCGTGAGATCGACCTCGATCGATTCGACGATCACTACCTGCACCTGTTCGTCTGGAACAAGGTGAAGGAGCACATCGTCGGCGCGTATCGCCTCGGCCTGTCGGACAGAATCCTTCGCGAGCGCGGCGTGGACGGCTTTTACACGCGCACGCTCTTCAAGTACGGCGAAAAGCTGCCGCTTGAGATCGGCCCGTCGCTCGAGGCCGGTCGATCGTTCATTGTCGCGGAATATCAGAAGAGCCACTCAGCGCTGTCGATGCTGTGGAAGGGCATGGGCCGGTTCATCGTCGCCAACCCGCGGTATCGCCACATCTTCGGCCCGGTCAGCATTTCCGATCGCTACCATTCGATGACCAAGCAGCTCCTGCTCGCGTTTCTCCAGACGGCCGATCATCGGGCGGCGCTCTCACGGCTGGTGCAGGCGACGAACCCGCCGCGCTGGGGCCGGTTCAGGGATTGCGACGAGCGCGAGCTTTCGACCATTGTGCGAAGCGTCGAGGATGTCGATGAACTCGTCGGCGAGATCGAGG
>CALLKH010000491.1 GCA_938008425.1 uncultured Planctomycetaceae bacterium
GTGGGGTTCGGTGTCTGGGGGGTAAAGCAGTACGCGGCGTCCGGTGATATGTTCAATCTCGCCATGGGAATCGGATCGTTCGTCGCCACCGGCGCCCTGGCCGTGTACGGCGTCTGGTTTCTGAAGAAGCTCAAGGGTACGAGCTTCGTCTAGGCGAAGGGGGTGAAATATGACGAAACTCGCTCGATGGCTCCCTGCAATCGTTGCCGTATTGTTCACGGCGTCGGAAACGCTCGCCTGTTCGGTCTGCCAGGGTAATCCTGATTCCGAGTTGACGCAGGGCGCCAAGGCAGGCGTCATTTTCCTGGCGATTGTGACCTATTCACTTCTCTTCGGCGTCGCCGGGATTTTCGTGACGTGGATGGTGCGAGCCCGCCGAATGGGCGATCAGTTCTAATGATGGCGCAGCGCGTGGACAATCCAGCGGCGGGGCGACACGCGTCTAATCCGCACGAGACGCCGTGGCTGCACCGCTTCGCGGTTTTTCTCGTTTTCGGCGTTCTCTTTCTCATCACCGCGGGCGGCATGGTGACCAGCACCGGCAGCGGCCTCTCGGTCCCCGACTGGCCCACCACCTACGGCCACAACATGTTCGCCTTTCCCTACGCGAAGTGGGTCGGCGGCATCTACTACGAGCACGGCCATCGCCTTGTCGCAACGACGATCGGCATGTTGACGATCGTTCTGGCGATCTGGATTCAGTGCGTCGAGCCGCGACGCTGGCTTCGCCGACTCGGCTGGGTCGCACTTCTCGTGGTCATTGCGCAGGGCATTCTCGGCGGGCTTACGGTTCACTATCTGCTGCCAACCTGGATTTCCGTCTTTCATGCGTGTCTGGCTCAGACCTTTTTTTGCATCATTGTTTCGATCGCCGTCGTGACGAGTTCGGCCTGGAAGCGCCGCACGCCGCAGACGATGATTGAGTGCTCGTCCTCCGTTCGGCGATGGGCCGTGGCGATGGTTGCGGTTGTTTTCCTGCAATTATTCCTCGGTGCCCTGATGCGGCATACGGATGCCGGCCTTGCGGTGCCCGACTTTCCGCTGGCCTATGACCAGGTGCTGCCGGGGCTCTCCGACGCCGACATCGCCGCCTACAACGATCATCGCGGGTTCGATCTGAACATTCCCCCGGTCACGCGCGAACAGGTTCTGGTTCATCTTATTCATCGCGCCGGCGCGGTGCTGGTCACGCTCGTTTTCGCGGCCGGCGTGGTGCTGAGCTGGCGAAAGCATTTCGCGCACGACGCCATTCGCCGGCCGATCTTGATCATCGCCGGCCTGCTGGTGATTCAAATCGCGCTCGGCGCGTACACCGTACTTTCGCAGCGAAATCCGTGGGTCGCAACGGCCCATGTCGCCACCGGAGCGGCCGTTCTCGGCGTCTGCTGGCTCAACGTACTCGCGATTCACCGCTCGACGCGCGTCGCCGCCGCCCGTGAAGTGGCGCTTGAGACCTCGGCAATTCTCGGAGGGGCGACGGCATGAATGCACCTTTCGACCAGAGTGACGGCGGACTCACCGCGCCGAACGTTCGCCAGGATGCGATCGCCGGCGCCGTGGCGGAGCAGGTCGTTTCGGCCGATCGGGGTCGTCTGCACGATTACCTGCAACTGACCAAGTTTCGACTCAGTCTGCTGGTGCTGACGGTGACGGCCGCCGGATACTGGTATGCCGCCGGCCCCTCGGCCCATCTGGTGCAGTTGCTTCACGTCGTGCTCGGCACCGCGCTTGTGGCGTTTGCGGCGAATGCCGCCAACCAGGTCATGGAGCGCGATCCAGATCGACTGATGCGCCGAACGATGAACCGGCCGATTCCGACGGGTCGAATCTCGCGGATCGAAGCGGTGGCGTTCTGCGTGGTTTCCTGCGCCGCCGGTGTGGTGTACCTGTGGGTGCTCGTGAATCCGCTCGCCTCGGCGCTCGCCCTGGCGACGATCGGGCTTTACCTCATCGCCTACACGCCGCTCAAACGCGTCACATCGCTCAATACGCTTGTTGGCGCGATTCCCGGGGCGATTCCGCCCGTCATTGGCGTGGCGGCCGCACAGGGCAGCCTCACGATCGAGGCATGGCTGCTCTTTGGGATCCTGTTCTTCTGGCAGCTTCCGCACTTCTTCGCGATCGCCTGGCTTTATCGCGAAGACTACGCCCGGGGCGGGTACCGGATGCTCAGCGTGGTCGACAAGACCGGCACGGCCGTCAGTCGGCAGACGATCGCGTTTCAGATCTGCCTGATCGTTGCATCACTGGTCCCGTCATTTGTCGGCGCCGCCGGCGTGTTCTATCTCATGGGGGCGGGGGCGCTCGGCTACGGCCTTCTGATCTGTGCGGTTCGATTCGCCCTGGAGCGCACCCGGCTCACGGCACGGACGCTTCTGCTCGCGACGATCGCGTATCTGCCGCTGCTCATGGGCCTTCTGCTCGCGGATCGGTTGATGAGCTGATCTCCGGCCTCGGGATTCCATCGGCTTGCATCGTGACCCGCCTTCGATCCCGACCTACAATTCCGCACTTGATCCGGCGCGACGGGTCGGACAAACAATGATGATCGTCTCAGTTCAAGACATTCGACACCGCTACGGCACGCATGTCGCGCTGGACGGCGTCTCGTTCGACGTCGCATCCGGCGAGTGCTTCGGGCTGCTCGGCCCGAACGGCAGCGGCAAGTCCACGCTCTTCAAAATCCTGACGACGCTGCTGCCGCTGACATCGGGGCGGGCGATCGTGGCCAGCCACGACGTCATGACGAGCCGCGCCGATGTTCGGCGAGCGATCGGCGTCGTTTTTCAGTCACCGAGCCTCGATGTATTTCTCACCGTGCGGGAAAACCTGCTCCATGCGGGGCATCTCTACGGCCTGACCGGGGCGACCCTGTCGGCGCGGATACAGGAGGCCATGACGGCGCTGCAAATCGCCGATCGGGCGAATTCACGGGTGAAGACGCTTTCGGGCGGCCTCAAACGTCGCGTGGAGATCGCCAAGTGCCTGCTGCATCATCCCGCGCTGCTCATACTTGATGAACCGAGCACGGGGCTCGATCCGCTTGCCCGTAAGGAACTCTGGCGGCACTTGCAGCAGTTGCGACAGGATCGCGGCATGAGCATCCTCGTCACGACGCACTTCATGGACGAGGCGGAGCGCTGCGACCGGCTGGGCATCTTCGATCGCGGTCGGCTTGTTGCGCTCGGGACGCCCGACGAATTGAAGCGTCGGATCGGCGGGGAGTGCGTGACGATTGAGGGTGATGAACTCGACGCTCTCGCGAGCGACGTCGAATCTCTATTGAATCGCAAAGCGGCGCGAATCGACGGACTCTTGAAGCTGGAAACGCCGGACGGTGTCGCGGCCATGACGCGCATCATGTCGAGCCTCGGCCCGCGCATTCGCTCGATCACGCTCGGCAAGCCGACGCTTGAAGATGTCTTCGTTCACGAGACCGGCCATCCGTTCGAGGAGTCGCCGGCGGCGGGGGAGTGACGAATGCCGAGAATCGAACAGACCGCCGCGATCGCACCTCAGAACATCGAGGGCCGGCCCGCGCCGGGGCTCTTCTGGCCCTGCTGGACGCTGACGCGCCGTGAAGTCGTTCGTTTTCTTCGCCAGCGCAGCCGGATCATCGGGGCCCTCGGCACGCCGCTCATCTTCTGGCTGATGGTCGGCGGCGGACTGGGTAAGTCGTTTTCCGTCGGCGGCGACGCGCCGGATATCAGCTACATGGAGTTCACCTTTCCGGGCGCGCTGGCGGCGATTCTGCTGTTCACCTCCATCTTCTCGATGATTTCGATCATTGACGATCGCCGCGAGGGATTTATGCAGGGCGTTCTGGTCGCGCCGGTGTCGCGGCTCGCCATCGTGCTGGGCAAACTGATCGGCGCGTCGGTGCTGGCCGTCGCACAGGCGGGCGTGTTCATGCTGCTCGCGCCGACGGCCGGCATATCGCTCGGAGTCGCGAACCTGCTCGCCACGATCGCGGCCATGGCACTGGTGGCCGTCGCGGTCACGGGCCTCGGCTTCTGGCTCGCGTGGCTGATGGAATCCACGCAGGGATTTCACGCCATCATGAATGTCGTACTGATGCCGATGCTGATTCTCTCGGGCGCGTTTTTCCCGCTGGGCGGCAGTTCCGGCATCATCCGGTGGATCACCTATGCAAACCCGATGACCTACGCCGTGTCACTCTTGCGGCATTCCATTTACCTGGGCCGAACCGAACCGGTGGAATCCGTCGCGGGGCCGCTCGTCGCGCTCGTCGTGACGGCCGTTTTCGCCGCGGCGATGGTCGGCGCAAGTTGCAGGGTTGCTTCACGGGAGACCGCCAAAGCCCTGCAATGAGACTTTGAATTGAGGACTAATGCGGCGCGACGGCCGCGGAGAACAAAGTATCACCATGATTGCCCATCAAGACGAAGATCTGTCCCGCACACCAACTGTCGGCCCGCAGGAATCTGAACAGCCGAATGATCCCACGCAACCAGAGCCCACGACAGGGCGAGGCTTCTGGATGCTCATGGCGCTTTCGATCATCGTGGTCGGCGGCCTCGCGTATCTTCAGTATCGCCGGGTGGACGAGGCCCGATCGCGCGGCACGGCCGTGACGAACCGCGAGTTTCGCGATCTGCCCGTGATCGGCGACGTGCCGGCGTTTTCGCTGATCGATCAGACCGGGCGCAAGGTCACGCTCGACGACCTCAAGGGCAAGATCTGGGTCGCCGACTTCATCTTCACGACCTGCGGCGGCCCGTGCCCGATCATGACCAAGCGCATGCGCGAGCTTCACGAGGCGATCTACAGCCGCGGCCTCAAGAACGTCATCACCGTGTCGTTCACCGTCGATCCCGAGACCGACACGCCTGAGGTGCTCACCGAATACTCGCGTCAGTTCAAGGCGGATTCGCTCGACTGGCTGTTTCTCACCGGCGATACGCTTTCGATTTATGACCTTTCGACGAACGGCTTCAAGCTGCACGCCGCGCCGGGCGAAGGCGACCACCAGGTAGAACATTCGCCGCGGTTCGTGCTGGTGGACCATCGCGGTCGCATCCGCAGTTACTATGAAATTGTGCTGGATGAGGAGATGGACGAGCCGCGGGCGGAGGTGATGGACCGGCCGATGCCGCGGGCGAGCAAGGAAAAACTGCTGGCCGATATTCACTGGCTCCTGCGGGAGGTGAAGCGTTGAGCGTCGCCGATCTCCCGCACGTGAACGCCGCGCTCAACACTCTGGCGACGGTGCTCATCGTCGCCGGATTTGTTCTGATCAAGCAGCGACGCGTCGCCGCGCACAAGGCGTGCATGCTGGCGGCCGTCGGCGTCTCCGCGGCATTCCTCGGGTGTTACCTCGTTTACCACTTTGAAGTCGGCTCGGTGAAGTACCCGGGCACGGGTGCGCTGCGGACCATCTACCTCTCGATACTGCTGACCCACGTCGTGCTGGCCGCGGCCGTCCCGGTGCTCGTGGGGATCACCGTGTACCGGGCGCTGCGGAACCAACTGGAGCGCCACAAGCGAATCGCGAAGTGGACGCTGCCGATCTGGCTTTACGTTTCGGTGACCGGCGTCGTCGTGTATTGGATGCTGTACCAAATGAATCCCGGTAGGGTTTGAGCGTCTTGCTCCCGCCGCGGCGGCCAGGTCTGCTTTTTCACCGCGACTTGTTCTTGTGTTTCGACTGTGCGGCGGTCGCGGACGGTGTCGGCGTTTCGGCATCTATCGATGCCGAGGGGCACAGATCGCTCAGCACGCATCCGCCGCAATTCGGCTTTCGCGCCGCACACACCTTGCGGCCGTGCCAGATCAGGGCATGTCCGAGATAAGTCCACTCCTCGCGCGGGACGATTTCCATCAGGTCCTGTTCGATCTTGACGGCGTCCTTGCTGTCCTTCGATCGCCAGGTGAGCGCGAGTCGCTCCGCCAGGCGGCCGATGTGTGTGTCGACGACGAAGCCTTCGTTCTTCTCGAACCACGTGCCGAGAACGACGTTTGCAGTCTTCCGGGCGACGCCGGGCAGTTGGAGCAGGTCGTCCATCGTCTCGGGTACGCGGCCGGCGAATTTTTCGCAGATCACCTGCGCGGCGCCGATGATGTTCTTCGTCTTGTTGCGAAAGAAGCCGGTCGATTGGATGAGCTTCTCGACTTCGGTTGGGTCGGCCTCGGCAAGGTCGGCGGCGGTCGGGAATCGTGCGAAAAGGGCGGGTGTGACCTTGTTGACGCTATCATCCGTGCACTGCGCCGAGAGAATCGTGGCAACGAGCAACTGGAGGGCGCTTTCGTGCGTGAGCGCACACTCGGCTTCGGCGTAAAGTCCGCGCAGGCGGGTGACGATTTCATTCGCACGGCGTTCGCGATCGGCGCCGGACTCCCGCGGGCGCTTTGCTTTGGCGGACCCACGCGGAGCCGACTTGTTTTTCCCGCTGCTCTTTTTGGACGGCTTCGCTTGAGTCTTCAATCCGCGGCTCCCACTGTCTTGGCTGCAATCTTCGAAATCCTTCCGGCGCCGAGGCTGATCGCCAGTACCGCGATCACAAACAGATTAATCTGCGAAACCCGCACGCTGGTCCCGTGAATCTTGTCAAAGATCGCCTTGACGGCCGCATCGGCGTCCGGCGAACCGACCGCGCTCTGCATCTCGAGGATCTGCGGTGAAATGACGGACATGCTGTAAGCGAGCAGGCCCGTA
Source organism: uncultured Planctomycetaceae bacterium (assembly GCA_938008425.1). Classification (GTDB taxonomy): domain Bacteria; phylum Planctomycetota; class Phycisphaerae; order UBA1845; family UTPLA1; genus JADJRI01. The sequence continues at coordinate 6,677 of CALLKH010000491.1, forward strand.
CACGCAACGATCAAGCCGGCATGAAACCACTCGCGCCCGCCTCTTCGGCCCATGGCCATCACGATACATTGCCCGACGATCAGCATGCCGGCACAAGCGGATTGCACCTTGTCGAACCGCTGAAAGTTCACCGCCATCACGCGGCCGGCAATCGCATTTGGCCGCTCGACGCCCGTCTTCCGCATCTCTCCGAACGTCGTCGCAGCGACAATCGCGATCAGCACCATCCCGCCGAGCCAGACGCCCGCCGCCATCGTTTGAATTGAACGAACCAGCGTCATCATTGCGGTTCCACCCAGGACTTGGTTCCATCGACCCAGACATCCTGCTTCCAGATCGGCACATCGTCCTTGATCGCATCCACGATCCAGCGGCAGGCGTCGAACGCCGCCGCGCGGTGGGCTGACGTGACAACCACCGCGATCGAGGCTTCGCCGATTCGAAGCAGTCCCAGTCGATGAGCCACGGCGCAATCGAGGATATCGAACTTCTCGCCGGCTCGGCGACGAATGTCATGCATCTGTTCCATCGCCATCTCTTCGTAGGCGTGATAGTCGAGGGCGTCAAGCGTTCGACCGTCCTTCTCCTCCGCACGAACGACGCCGACGAAGGTCGCGACGGCGCCGGCTTCGTCACGCGTCATCTCTGAAGCCATGACGGCGGCATCGATCGGGTCGCGCGAGAGTTTCACCCGGTCGCCCCCGGCTCCGCCCGAGACCGGCGGAATCACCGCAATCTCATCGCCGTCAGCCAGCGGGTGATCCAGCGGAACGTACTGGCGATTGACAGCCAGCCGAAGTCCGAGCGACGCCCCCAGACGGGGATACTTCTCCGCGAGCAGTCCGGCCGCGACGCCCACGGTGTCGCCGTCCGAGAGTGACAGCGTGGTTCCGGTCTCGCCGGTCAGATCCCGCGCGGGGCCGAAGAATCGAATCGTTACATGGGGCATGACGCCTTCTCTATCGTTGATTGAGCGGTTCACGTGACTCGCGGGCGATCCACGGTCGCCTCACAGCGAGATTTCTGCTTGCCGTATTTCATCAAACGCGTCTCAATTCGTGGGCGGCGCCTTGTCCAGGCGAAAGTACGCCACCTGGGCCACCGCCACGCGAACCTCGTTCTCGTCATACAGATCGACTTCGACCGGCACGAGCGTCCGCCCGAGCTTGATCACGCGAGCTACAGCCGTGACATCGCTGCGGCAGGCCGCGAGAAATCGAATGCTCATGTCGGTCGTCGTGAGATGCTGATCGGGCCCGGTCAGGGTCATGATCGCAAAGCAGGCAATCGAGTCCGCGACGGTCATGAGCAGGCCGCCGTGGTATGAATTGTAGATCCCGTCGAAGTTGCGGTCCCGCGGCACCATGGCGCGGCAGTAGCCCTCGGCCAGTTCATCGAATCGCATGCGCATCGTTTCGACCACCGGAATTCGGGTGATGCGTTCGAGTATGGCCCGCTTTCGCTCTTCTGAAATTGGTTTTGGCTCGTCAATCATTCTCCGCATCCAGATCGGTGAATTCGTGATGATCACGAAGCCACTCCATTTTTTCCGCCATCACCTGGAGGAACCCGAATCCATCTAGGCCTGCGAAGGTGCCCGTTCTTACGATGGGCGGGATCGCCTGCGCGAGCAGAACCTCCTGCATCAGGTGCGGCACAACTCTCAATTCGTCCTGCGTCAGTTCATTGACTTCATCGTACCCGCGCAGGAATCGCTTCGCACGGATGACGTCCGTTCTCGGCTCCCATGTTGACAGATCGCGACCGCCGGTCACCATCGAGAACTGGAGGCAGCCGTTGGCCACGTCCATCACCCGCGGTCGGATGCGTGCGGAATCATAATCGATGACGGCCACCACGTGCTGCTTCCGGTAGATCACGTTTCCAGGATGCCAGTCGGAGTGGACGATCTGCGACTGCCAGTGCGGCATTCCGATCGTGTTCACGATCTTCGCGGCCCGCGAATAGAGTCGCCGAACCCGCTTGAGCAGCTTGATCAACTCGTCGCCGCGCCCCTTCATGCCCGGCTGCTGAATCATCATTTCCCCAAGCGGACGTAGCGAATCATAGACCATCGGGGCGTCATGGTAGTGCCCGCGCGGCGGTGTGTACTCCGATTGAAAGTCCTTGAGCAGATGGTGATAGATGCCCAGCGTCTTGCCGGCTTCGTAGGTCGCAAGCAGGCCGCCGTCGTAGGCGTCGCCTTCGATAAACTCGTAGAGCTCGTAAATCGCGTCGCCCAGCTTGAGCATCGAATTGTTGTCGTCGCGGGTGCCGATCAGATGAGGCAGCGGGAAATTCTTGGTCGAGAGAAACCGCTGAAGTGAATGAGCAAATGCCACGCGAAAGGGATCGTCGTCGGTCCGCGGTCGACGCTTGAGCAGGAACCGGCCGCGGTCGCTGACGATGTTGACCTTCGGCGCCGCGTATGAGCCGCGCTCAAATTCCGAAATGCTGGTGATCTGGCCCACGTCGTAGTGGCGCAGCACCTCGGACAGTTCATCCGGGTCGAATTTTTCGCGCGTTCGAACCATCGGCGGTAGTGTAGGGTGAATTGTCGAAGCGTTCATCCCCGGCTCGGCGCGGTGTGAATGGGACGTCGCGCCGTTTGACCGGATAAGCCGCGTCGGCGATAACTTCGTGACGTCACGCCCCGCAGGGGACTCAGCGGCGATTCGCTGGACAGGAGGAGATTCGGCATGGCAAACCCCGTCATCGGTCTGATCGGCGGCACCGGTCTGGGGCATGCGCTGCATGCACAGCTTTCCGGGGAGTCGATCGCCGTGAAGACGCCGTTCGGTCCGCCCAGCGCACCTGTGCTTCGAGGCGGGTGGCAGGGCGTGGACGTCGCATTTCTTCCGCGACACGGATCCCATCATACGCTTCCGCCGACGGCCGTTCCGTATCGTGCGAACATTTACGCACTGAAGTCGCTGGGCGTCACGCACATCATCGCCAGCGGCGCGACGGGAAGCCTTCGTGAAGAACTCCGGCCGCGCGATCTGGTCATTCCGGACCAGGTGATTGACAAGACCTACAGGCGAGTCGGAACCTTTTTCGACGAGCCCGGTCTGGCGGCGCACGTGGAATTCTCACAGCCGTTTTGCCCGGCGCTTCGTGCGCTGCTCTTGAAGTCGGGCGACGCATTGGACACAACGATTCACGACGGCGGGACATACGTTTGCATGGAAGGTCCGGCGTTTTCCACCGTCGCCGAGAGCCGGATGCACCGGGCCTGGGGCGGAGACCTGATCGGCATGACCTGCATGCCCGAGGCGAAGCTGGCTCGCGAGGCGGAGATCTGCTACGCGCTGGTTTCGCTGCCGACGGATTACGATTGCTGGCGGCCGCATGCCGCGGGCGTTGGCGGGCATGAATTGCTCAAGGAGATCATGGGCAACGTCGAAGCGGCGACGGCGAATTCGGTGTTGATGATCAAGTCCGCATTGGCGGCCATCGCAAAGTCCGCGCCGGCGCCGTGCCGATGCCAGGCGTCGCTGGACCTGGCGATCTGGACGAAACCCGAGGCGATCGACCAACGATTGCAGGAACGTCTTGGACCGATCCTTACGCGGTTCTGTTCGAAGCCATAATTGGAAAAGATCGTGCCTGTAAATCACATTTCATTGGTCGAATTTCCATGAGCACTTCAGAATCTCCCGAGACGCGGCAGCCCCCGGCTTCGGATCGCGTCCTTCTCTTCATTGGTTCGCTGGGATACCTCGGATTCGTGCCGTTCGCGTCGGGCACGGTGGCCGTTGCGGTCGCGGGGATTCCGCTTTACCTGCTGCTCGTTCTGGTTCTCAAGCTCTCGTGGGCGGGATACCTGGCCTTCACGATCGCCTTCACGCTCTTCTCGATCTACATCGCCCACCAGGCGGACCGGGTGCTCAACGAGAAGGACAGCAAGAAGAACGTGATTGACGAACTGCCCGGGTATCTGTTCGCCATGGTGGCGCTGCCGCTGACGTGGCAGCTCGTCGTCGCGGCGTTCTTCATCGAGCGGGCGATCGACATCGCGAAGGTCTGGCCGGCGAATCTGATTGAGAAGAAGATGCCGGGCGGCTGGGGCGTGGTGATGGACGACGTGGTCGCGGGGCTGTACACGTTGATTATTCTTCACGCGGGTGTCGCGCTGTTTCCGTCGCTCCTGGGTGTGGGATAGGAGATGCGGGCAGGCGAGCGACGTCGGCAGGGCGACTAGAATGACATCAGCCTGTCAGGTCGGGCGAAAAAGAAGACCCGGTAACGGCGAAGCGCTCCGGGTCCACTGAAAACATGGGCCGTCTCACCGCCGTAATGCCGTTCGAGAGCAAATTCTTTGAACCCTTAGATTTCTAAGTGGGAACCGTGCGGGAAGGCCGGACCGCTTCGAAAGTGTTTCGTCGAAGTACGCCCGGCTTCGTGCGCCGCGGAGTCCCCGAGGGTTCAATCATATCGGTTCAACGAATTTACGCTTTCGTTGTCGAACATGGCAGAGAAACAACCTCAGTGATTACTCTTTCATAGCACTCTCATCGGCAAAAGGCAACGGTTTTGATGAGTCCACGGGCGGGTGCGTGATTTCGGACGATGGCGCGTTGAAAATCTTAGCGCGACGCTTCTTGACAAATGAGAAAAGTGTGGTTTCCGTCGTCGGTGAAACTGAAGCCGCGGCGCGTCGGTCGACTGCCTCAGGCGTGCTTGACGAATCAAGTGCCGAGAGCGCGTCACTCCGCCCTGGTTTGCGCGATCTTCTCCAGGTCCGATCTCGACCTGCCCGGATACTTGATCAGCAGCCGATCCAGTTCTTTGCGGGCCTTCTCGGTTTCTCCGGACTTTTCGTACGTCTCGATCTCTCCGAGCTTGTCGGCGATGTCGCGGCGCCGTGTTTCGAGACCGATGATGCGCCAGGCTTTCTTGTCTTTCTTGAGCGCCGCGACGCGTTCCGCCGAGGCCGCGCCGGTGGGCGATGCCGGGTACCGCTTCGCGGCGAGCCGGCACGCCTTGTAGAGGTCGTAATGCCGCCAGGGCTCCTTTTCGAGCTGAGACTCCAGCCGTGCGATCTTCCGTGCGAGTGGTGCGGCCTTTTCCTCCTGGAGAGCCGGCTGGGCCTCTGGATCAACTTCGATCGACTTGATCAACTGCCTGGCCAGCACCGACAGGTTCGGCCGATCCTCCATGCCTTGAATCCCGCCCAGAAGGTTTGCATAGTGTA
>CALLKH010000492.1 GCA_938008425.1 uncultured Planctomycetaceae bacterium
AATGTAGCGATCGACGTAGTGCTCGATCGTGAGGTGCCGGTCCGACTCCGACGGCACGCCCCAGTCGATCAGGAAGACGTCGAACCCGGCCAGAAGGAACTGCTGCACCACGCTCTTGTGCGGGAGCAGGTCGAGAATGTACGGCCGGTTGACCAGCGCGAAGCACAGGATGATCGGCGTGCGATATTTCTTCGGCACGTCGGATTCGTAATGCAGGACCTTGAGCTTGTCCTCCTGGTAGATGACTTCGCTCGGCGAGGCGCCGACTTTGACGCGCTGGGCGATCTCGAACACCTTCGGCATTGCCATGAGCCGCTGGCGGAGGCCCTCGGCGTCGGGCATGAAGATGTTCATGTTCTGCGGCATCATGGCCGCGAAGGGATTCGTAAATGTCGTACTCATGATTGTCGGCTCCAGGCCGGTTGGTTCATCCGGTTACTTTTTGGTTCTACCCGCGCTCTTCGGCTTCTTGCGAGCGGCCGTCACGGAGGGACGCTTCGTCGGGCTCGCCTTGACGGCGCGTCCGCTCCGCTTCGACTCTTCCACCGCTGCGACTTTGTCTTCAATGGCCTCAAGGCGCTTGAGGACCCGGTTCTCGATGCCGCGCATCAGGCTGGCGATGTCGTCCACGTCGCCGCGTACCGGCGCCTGAATGCCGCGCTGCGCCTTCACGAGAAAATCATCGAACATCTGCTTGATCTGGATCGACTGATCCATCGACTGTTTGACCGCCGAGAGAAACTGCTCGGAGCGCATGAACTCCTCGGCGTACTTGGCCATCGTGTCGAAGAAGATGCGCTGCATCTGCTTCGCGCCTTCGTTGAACGCGGGCGCCGCGCCGGCGGCCGTGTTCTGGTTCCCGTCGACGCCGACGCGCGACATGAACTCGTTCCAGAAGCTGCCGAAGGGATCCGCGGCCTGTCGTTGATCCGTCATGGGTCGGTTCCTCAATACCGGGTTTGCGGGACTCAAAGCCGCAAGCCTCGGGCCTTTTCGAATCCGGGTCAAGCGAAAGAGGCCACGGGTGCGACTCTCTCGCGCCCGTGGCCTCTGGGGATGTCACACCGGCATGGGGGTGATGGGAAAATCAGTGTGCCGCATGGTGGAACAGGGTGCTCGGGTCAATGGGTCTGCGGCAACGGTGTCAAGCAAACATGCCGGTGGCTCAAGTCCGATTCGACCTTCGGGCCGCACGAGTCGGCCTCGGTTTTCGAAGGCCGATTTACTTCGTCTTCTTGGCGCCGGTCTCGATCGTCTTGCTCACGAACTCGGAGACGTTCTCGATGGTGGCCGTGGTGGTCTTGGTGAACATGTCGACGTTGGTCTTCATCATGTCGAACATGGTGGACCACATGTCGCGGGTCTGGGCGAACAGGTCCTTGTCGGCCTTCATGGTCTCGCAGGACTTCTTGATCATGTTCATGCCGTTCTTGCAGGTCTCGTCGAAGTTCTTCTGGGTCTGCTCGGCGTTCTTGCGAACCATGTTGATGGTGTCGTTGGCGATCGTCTCAAACTTGCCGCGGGCGTCCTCGGTGCCTTCGCAGCAGTTGAACATGCTGGTGACCGACTTGAGGGTCTCCTGCTGGAACTTCACGCCGTTGTCGAAAGCGGTTCGGACGTTGTCGTTCATGTTCTTGAACATGTTCTCGGTGCCGTTGGTGTTCACGGTCTTGTTGTCCATCGTCGGGGCTGCCATATTCGTACTCCTTCTTGAGATTCTGAAATTCCTCTGCTCGGTATTCTTTCCGATTTCTGCTATAACTGTATCGTCGATTTCGGCGATCGGCAAGAGAATTTTGTGCGTTTGCACAAAAATCTTGAGATCGCCATAAAATGCTGTGATTATTTAGCTTATAGTCTAGTATTTTCGCGGTATTTTGCAAGACAGCAAGAAAGCTTGTGCGTTTGCAGCAGGCTTTGAAAGGCTTGATTATGATGGACGCCCCCGGCCGACGGCGATTTGAGATCAAAAAGTACCCCAACCGGCGGTTCTACGACGTCAGTCGCAGCCGCCACGTCACCCTCACCGACCTCTTCGAACTGGTTCGAACGGGGAACGAAATCTTCGTGACCGACAGCGCCACCGGCGGCGACATCACCAACGTCGTGCTCGCCCAGATCATCCTCGAGCACGATCCGCCGAAGCTCGACCTCTTCCCGGCGTCGCTCTTGCACCAGGCGATCCAGGCCAATGAGCAGATGGTGCGAAAGTTCATCGACCAGTATTTCGCCGGGGCCATGGACGCGTTCATGCAGTCACGCAAGCAGTTTGACGCCTACCTTCAGCGCGTCGGCTTCAGCCCGCTGACGCCGATGGCCCCGTTCGACTGGGTGCGCATGCTGATTCCCAATGGCGGGGCTCAGGCCGGCGCGGGCACGCCGGCGGAGTCGCCGCAGAAATCTGATGGGCCGGCCGACGACCGTCAGGGGAATGAAACCCGGGCCGACGCCGAATCGCTCGATGCCCTGCGCGAACAGATGGCGCTGCTTCGAGCGGAGTTGAACTCGCTCCGCGCCGACAGCAGGCCGACGCGCGGCCGGCCGCCGAAGAAGAAGGCGGGCCGTTCCAAGAAGCGATAAGGCGATGTTTGCGCAAGGCGGTAATCAGGCGAGGCGATGAATCGGTTTTGTCGTGAGTCGGCGAGGTCGCGAGGCGGCCGATTCCGGGTTATGCAGCGGTCCATGGCCGTCTTGCAGATCCCCTGCCGGGGGCGTATAAAATAGGGTTCGAACATCGCTGGCGTAGCTCAGTTGGTTAGAGCATGGGATTCATAAACCCAAGGTCACTGGTTCGACTCCAGTCGCCAGCAGTTTTGTAAGTCACGCCGAGCGTTTGATTTAACGCACCCTCTGGAGGACAGAGGCGCGGCACCGAGGCCCAAAAAATCCGGTACGATCCGGTAAACGGGTGGCGGAGCACGCATCATGTCCAACTCTAAGCCAGGTAAAATCCCTACATACAGGTTGCACAAGCCGTCCGGTCGAGGCGTCGTCACGATCGGCGGAAGAGACTTCTACCTCCCAGGCAAACACAACTCAGCGGAGTCGAGAGCCGGCTTCGCGCGGTTGATCGGGGAGCTGAAGGCGGGCGCGATGCCCGTCGCTGTCGACCTGGATTGCCTCACGATTGTTGAACTCATCGCGAAGTACATCGAGTTCGCCAGGGGCTACTATCGTTCCGCGATCATCACCCACCAAGATGGCAGCAAGACGGGCGGCCAGCAAACCAAAGAGTTCAGCGACGTGTGCCGTGCCCTGCGGCCGCTGCGTGTCGACTACGGCCGCAGCCTTGTTGCTGAGTTCGGGCCCCGGGCATTCATCGCGGTGCGACAGAAGTTCATCGACGACGGGCTCTGTCGCGCGTCGGTTAATGGGCATGCCGGCCGGGTTCGTCGCATGTTTCGGTGGGGCGTTGAAATGCAGCTTGTCTCACCGGCCGTGTTGACGGGACTCGAAGCGGTGCGCGATCTTAAGCCAGGTCGATGCGACGCCCCAGAAACAGAGCCGGTGAGGCCAGTCTCGGCGGAGGTGTTCGAACGCACGCTTGAATTCCTACCACCGACATTGGCCGATGCGCTGCGGATTCAATTCCTGACCGGCGCCCGATCAGGTGAAATCTGCGTGATGCGTCGATGCGACATCGACACGACCGGACGCATCTGGATCTTTCGGCCGTACACTCACAAGAACGCGTATCGACGTCACGATCGACTCATTTTCCTGGGACCCGAAGCCCAAGCCATCATCCAGAAGTACTTCACACCCAATCTCATGGCCCACTTGTTCAGGCCGTGCGACAGCGAGTCTCAACGGCTCGCAGAAAACCACGCCAAGCGCAAGACACCGATGAATCAGGGCAATCGGCCGGGGAAGGGTAAACGGACTCGGCGTCGGCCACCGGGCGAGCAATACACTCCTCAAGCGATTGGGCGAGCGGTTCGTCGAGCCTGCGAGCGAGCGTTCCCTGTTCCCGAGGGGCTCAGTGAAGTGGAGGCCCGGCGGTGGCGCAAAGCGAACTGGTGGCATCCACACACGGTGCGACACGCAGCGGCCGAACGCTTCCGTAAGCAAAGTGGACTCGTCGTGACGGGCATTCTCCTGGGACACAAGTCATTGGTGACGACAGAGCGGTACGCGAGCCCGGATGTTGCGGCTGCGAGCGAATTGATCGCGAAGATCGGGTAGGTGGGTGAACCCACAAGTTCTTGAGTCAATCGAATCTCAGATCGTATCAGATCCCATGTCGCTGGCAGGCCGACTCCGCGGCCTCGATCTGTCGAAGACTCGGCCTCCGATCGGGGCGGTGCTTTGGGTCAGGCATTCTTGGCTCGGTCATGGCTTGGCTGAATCGCGCGATCGCTTCGCGCGAGGTGAACACTGAGCCGCCAATCCGGCAGGTCTCCAAACGGATGCCCTTGCATCCATAGGTGACCCATCGCCAGATGGTCGAAACGTGCAGCCGTTTGCCCGGGTGCCGCGATGGGAGGGTTCGTGCCGCTTCGGTGAGGGAGATCAGAGTCTCGTTGTTGATGTCGATCATGGCTTCACCACCGTCACTGTCGTCGGGCCGCCTTTTCGATGGCCCCCGTGTACGATCTCGCCGTCGCCTGCGTACTCGACTCGCGTCTCCGAGGCCGATTCGTAGAGCTTGAATCGTCCCAGGTTGCGATCGCCCTTGCATCCGGGCGGTCGCTCGGTTGGCTGGTATCCTTCGTCCGCCGACACAAGGAGCCAGTCGAATGAGACCGTTGTCTGTTTTCGTGCGTGATACCGGGCCCACCGATCGATTGCGGTGTCACCGACCCATGCACCCACCGGACCGACGACAGGGTTGACGGCGTAGTCATCCGTGACGCCCGGAATGGTGAAAGTCTTTCCGCCGACACAAAGGAGCCGACAGGGCAGCTTGTAGAACTTGCCCCATTTTGATCGTTGTGCGCTCGTGAGATGTTTCTTGTAGCCCTTGGTCTCCAAGAGCCAGACGAGCGCCGGTCGAATGGTGTAGGACCAATGGTTGACCGCGGCGGGATCCACGCGCGGGACGCCGTCGTCGTCGAAGCACTCGTCGAGCAGGCGCGGCAGTCCCCATTGGGTTGGATCCTTCCCGAATCCGCTCAGCGCGATCTGGCGAGCCGATTCCTCTCCGTAGAGTAATTCGCGGATCATCACCATCGATTGAAGGCCGGGACCGATGTTCGTGGAGGCCATTGCCGTGAATGGCTTTCTGACCATCTGCGGCCGAAGCATCTCGACCTCACACCATCGAAGTGGAATATCGAGTTCAGCGCGGGCGATCGGTGACAAGGACGCGGCCCGATATATGGTGGGGATGTGCCACAGGGTCATCTGGTGGTTGAAGTTCTTGAAAGGCAGCGGCCACTCGTCCCGAATTCGTCGAAGGATCGGCAGCGTCTCGGAACGTCGTGGCCAGTCGCCGTTGAAGGCGTGCCACTGCGCACAGACGTCGACAGTCTGGAGCATCCGTTCAGGAGATTCGGACCATTTGGCCACAGGCCAGCGCAGGTAGGACTCGTGCGCGGCCAGGACGTCCTGATAGTGCGGGTGTGACCGCAGCTGCGCGATTCTGTCGGGGGCCGCGGTCGATGGCGCCGACAATGACGGCTGCGATGTCGCGGACTGAACCAGCGCGACGGCGTCTCGATCGATACAGGCTGAAAGTAATCCCGCGAGACTCAGGGCCATGAGGATGAGGATGCTCCGCATGGCTTTGTCTCCAAGACGACGGGTGTTTGGCTGTGTCTTACTCATTGCGTTCATCCGAGAATCTCCTCCAAGTCAATCGGTTGTGTGACGACATAGATGCTGGGCATCGTCGTCATTCCGTTCACGAGCGCGTGGAATCGCTCTTGGTTCTCGTTCAGCCTGCCACCCATTCCCTTGACTTCTAGACCGATCCAGTGAAATGCGTGGCGATCTGGTGACACCTTCAGAAGCGTGATGTCAGGATGGCCGGGTACGCCGAACAAGACGAATTGATTCCGATCATCCGACGCACCACCGGTGTTTGATCGCCAGGCGATACCCTTGAGGCCTCGCCCCGCAGCGATTGTAGCGGCCTGGCTCGGTGTGAACCGACGAAACTCACCTGGCTCCAGCCACAGATATCCCTTGAGGGTGATCATCCGGATGATTGCCTGAAGGGCAGTGGTCTCGGGTGTTTTCTTCCCTCGTCTCAATCTCAGGCCTGGGCTGCTCACGACTGAATCTCCATCCTAGACTGCCGAAGATGTCGCCATCGCGGCATTCTGATCAGTGCAGTTGTCGTTGAGTCGTTCGTCTCGACGATGACGCTCGTACAACGCGGCGTGGAAGCGCGGATGGCACGGCGTGCCGAATTGCTTGCGCTGGTCAGGTGGGAGACCAGCAAACAACTCCATGAGCCTCGCCGGCGGCAGGCGATCGATCCAGGCTTGAACCTGAGCCGAGTATTCCTCGGCCGCACGAGCCTCGGCGGCGCGCTCAGCAGCTCGAAGCTGGGCCGCTGCATGTCTTGCCTGTCGCTCGGTGTAGGTGAGGGCCCCTTCTGGCAGGAGCCACCGCTCACGGAGCGCGGCGATGAACGCGGCACGCCAACTTTTTCGAAGTGCCTGGGTCGATTCCAGGTGATCGGCATTGGCCTCGGCGACTTCGATGATGCGGGGTGTGTTGAGCCGAAAGGCGTTGTCGATGTCGAGGTCCGAGACGCGACGCTCTCTCAATCGCTCACGCAGTGCCTCGACGTCGACGTCGTCTTTTACGTCTTCTGTTAGTTCTGAGGCGCGCACGCGCGGTATACTGCTTCGGATGGAGGAGCGTGTTGGGTTTTTGCCATTTCGTGTTGGGTTTCCTGGGTTCGCCGTGTTGGCTTTTCCATACACGCCGTGTTGGGTTTTCCGATCACGGCGTGTTGGGTTTTCCAGACACGCTTCGGTTCTCGGCGAGTCTGTGAAAAGACCCGGAATCGGGGCTGTGAGTTGACTCAGAATTCGGATCACGGTCCCGCCGCCTCCGGCGCCGCCGCGCGACGGTGTGAGGGTGATGTCTCCCGATGCAACGAGGTCGCGCGCCGCCCTGGACGCGACGTCCATCGTCATGCCTGTCTGTCGGGCGAGTTGTCTCATGGAGGTGTTGATCTCCTCATTGCCGTCTGCCCTGAATCGAATCATTTCGTACAGCACCTTGGCCGCCGGGCTTAGGCTGGGATCGGCGAGGAATCCCAGGCCGATCCGGATGTGCAATCGTTCGCGCTCCCTCGCCACCGCATCGCTCCGTTTGATACTGGCTCCATCGCAGCGCTCCTAGGCTGACACATCCACGGCAGTTACCGATCGTGCTGCTTGCCTTTCGCGCTTCACCCGCTCCTGGATCTCCTTGCGATGAACCGACATGTGACGCGGCGCCGACGTGCCGAGCCGCACCTTGTCGCCTCGAATGGCCAGCACCTGAACCTCCACCTCGACGCCCGGCGCGGCCTCGATGATGATGGACTCCTTGGGTTGCCGACTTAACACCAACATTCCCATTGTTGATTCCTTTCACTCTGCGGGCGTGACGCGCCGATCTGGCGAATCACCACCGCCATTCAACTTGGCGTGTCTTTTCATTTGGGACTTCACCCAGGCTCGGAGCCAATTCGGGATGCGGATGGATCGATCTCGGTATTGCGGAGACCTCGAAATGTACTTCGCCTGGATGAGTCGCTGGATGTGCTCGAAGACCACCGTCTTTGAGACTTTCACGCGCTCGCCGATTTCATCGTAGCAGGGCGAATAGCCGTGCAAGTCCTCGAACTCGATGATGGTCATCAGGATTTCGAGTTGACGTCGGCGGAGACTGGGAACCACCGCTGCCGCCTTAATGGCTTCGCGGCAGCCCAGGCAGAGTCTGCTCCGACGGATACAGACCAGGTCGTTGGATTTCAATCGCTTCATGACTTTCTCCCTCACATAGACAGGTGTCGCTGCAACGCGGTGACATTGACTCTTACCGTCGTTTGCCCATTCGTGACCACGCCGCCACTCGCCACGATTCGTTTGATCAGCCTGGCCAACAGCTGGACATCCTGGATGCAGTGCTCGATGACCTCGTGCCAATGTCCAGCACGAATGAGTGCAGGAATCTCCTTCCCCGTCAGGAAGGCTGACTCCCCGAGCATCGTTCGAGCGATCGCGTCCAGTTTGAATCCGCTTGTAGAATTGCCGTTTGCACTTCGAATCTGGCCGAGCAGGTCCCACGCCTTTGCCGAGGTCAGTGGCCGCCCCGAGAGGCGGCTGAGTACCGGATCATCGAATGCCAGGACGTTGTGACCGCATCGAAGCGGGGCCGCGTTCAGCATGGACACCATCTCGCTGACGCGCCGCGGGCCATAGGTGCGGATGCGCAGCGACGGAAGTTCGCAGGTCACGCCGCAGCCAAACCGACACGTCGCGGAGTTGAGATCGTCGGTCTCGATGTCATAGCACAGGATCATTCACCCCTCCGGCTTCACCCAACTCCAGACCCTCCGCCAGGGTGATCGATCGCGGCTTGCGGCGTCCGAACGACAAGACGCCATCGGCGGCCATCGTTTCGATCTGCCGGTAGATCACGCTCTTCCGCACCGAGAGCGCGGTGGCGATCTCGTCGAAGGTCGGCGAGACGTGCCGCTGACGCTGGAAGGCCTGAATGAACTGGCAGATTTGACGATGACGTGGCGTTCGGGGCCGCGCGATCCGCTGCTTTCCGCATCCTGGGCATCGGCAGAGATTGGCCGTGTCAATTCGCATGAATGGCATGGTGATCATCCTCCGTGATGGACAAATGAATTCCCGCTTCGGCGATGAAGCGGGAAGGGGGGCCGTGGCCAGTTTCCGGATGGGCCAGGCAATGAAGCCCGACATACGACTTGGTACGGGTGATCGCGACGTAGGCGAGGCAGCGCTCTTCATTCAGCTTGTCTGCCTTGATCGCCTTGTTGGACGGAAACACGCCCTCGTTCATGCCGGCCACGATGATGGCCGGCCACTCCAGCCCCTTGGCGGCGTGAGCGGTGATGAGCGTGACCTTGCCCGTCGGCTCGTGATCCTCTCCCTTGTCGAAGTCGAGATCGGCGTACCAAGCCAAAGCCGCCTCGATCGTGCGCCCCTCATCGCGCAACCAAAATGCCGCGGCGCGGTCCAGGTCGTGGGCATCGCCATTGATGAGATCACGCAGTGCGTGCACGACCTCGACGACGCGATGATCGACACGGGTGTCCGCGAGCAAGCGACCGAGGGCGTTCGATTGGCAATGTTGAAGGTAGGCGTCGACGATGGGTGTGCCGGCGTTGGCTGCGGCGACGAGTCGCAACCGACTTTCTTCGTTGACCTCCAAGTCGGTGGCCAAGAGAGCGAAGGCGAGGCGGTCACGTCGATTCTGCACCAGTCGCAGCGCGGCGTGGATCTTGGAGAACTCATCACTGGCAGCGAGATCACGGGACTGGCCGACCCGCTGAGAGGGCATACCCGACTGTTCCATCGCCGACTCGACCTGTGCCAGAATGCGGTGCGAGCGGGCGAGGACGGCGATCTCGTGATCCTCGTAGAGGCCGCGAAGCTCGGCGATCTTCTCCACAACAACACCAATCTCTCCCGAGAAGGCCTCGACGAGGCCCGAGGTGCCAGTGACGGACACCATCGGCGCGGCCAGGGGATCGTCGTTGTGGGCAATCAGCCTGTTGGCGGCATCGACGACGCGCGCTGAGCAGCGATAGCACGCCTGCAAATCGATGATGTCGGCTCGGGGATAACAAGTGGTGAGGAGCGATGCGTCGGCGCCACGAAAGCCGTAGATCGCCTGGCGGCGGTCGCCGACCAAAATCACCCGTGCCTGTCCGCCTCGCATCGGCAGGAAATACTGATGGAGGTTGTACTGTTCCCGATCGGTATCCTGAGCCTCATCCACCGTCACGGACTTGATGCTCTGTTGATAGGCCCAGAGCACGTCGGGCGCGATCTCGAAGAGCCGTTTGACCTCCTTAAGGATGAGGCCGAAGTCGAGTGCCTGTGCGCCCCGAAGGCGATTGATGTATTCGTTCAAAATCGCATCGAGCATGCCCCGCTCAGTGCGAGATGCCGGCTGAATCTCGCGGCCGGTGTAGTAGGCTTCTCGCCAGTCACTGACCTTGAACCACGACAGCCCCTTGGACCACTTCTTGTTCTGGTAGAACCCGAATTCCCCGCCAACTTGGCGCAGGAGCGTGTCCGCCTCATGTGGCGGCACGACCGTCAAATGCGTGGCGTCGTAGCCCAGTCGATGACCCCAGGCTCGAAGAATTCGGTAGGCGATCGAATGAAAGGTGCCGATCGTGATCTGCGAGACCATTCGTCGCGCTGTCTCATCACCGCCGAGCCGCTGCTCCAGGCGGGTTTTCATCTCATTGGCGGCGCGCCGGGTGAACGTGAAGATGGCGAGGTTTCCGGGGGCGACGCCGCGCAGGATCAATCTTGCGTTGAATTCCGTGAGGACGTGCGTCTTGCCCGAGCCGGCGCCGGCGATGACGAGCAACTCCATGCCGTCATGGTCGAGAACCCTTTGCTGTGCTTCGTTGAACGACATTCCCTTGTCCCCAAGTTCGGGCCGGGGCCAGCGTTACGCGCCGCCGCCCCGGCCCGCTCGAACAGAGGTGACACACATCACCCCATGGAAGTCACCTAGGCCGCGGCGTCTGCCCATTCCAATGGCTCGGCGCTGGGGCCCGTAGCGAGGTCAGTGACTTGCCACTGCTCGCCGAACACGTCTCGTTCGATCGTGGGATGAATGGCCAGGACGATGTTGCCAAAACTCGGCGATGCCCACTCCAAGGCCGGAATCAACTTGGCCAAGACGTCACGGCTTGCGGCGCAGGCATCGACCAGCATGAGCTTGAGCGGTGGGTCCTTGATCAGGGTGACGGCGTAGGCCAGGGCCGCGATCAGAACCACGCGCTCCCCGCCGGCGACGGTCTTGATCGGGATGGCGCGGCCGTGACGGATCCAGCCGAGCTTGAAGACGGCGCCGCCCCTGCCATTCGACTTGCTCAGGGTGATGAAGGCGGAGAGCCCGGGCTCATACTGCTCCAGGAACTCGGTCATGCGCGCCGTCACCGGTCGGGTCAATTCGACCATGAGGAATTCGCGCACCTTCTTCAGTGCGGCGACTGCCATGGAACCAATCTCATGGGCGGTCCGCTTTGCCTCGGCCTTGGCCATCGTCTCTGCGTAACTGCGATCAAGATCGAGGTAGGCCTGCTTTTCACGAACGCGCTCTTCGGCGATGGTGATCTGGTCGCGAACGCCGGCCAGTTCGGTCTCCATTGACTCCACCGTCAGATTCGGTGACTCCGCGATGACCCGATCGAGCACCGCCTGGGCTGCTTCACGGTCGGTCGTCAGGCGGCCAACGGTCACAGCCAGTTCGGAAAGCCTCGTCGTGTGGGCGATGGCGGCCGTTTGTTCCGCGCGGATGGCGTTGGAGAGACCGGCGAGCCTCGACTTGATCGACTCGATCTCGGCCCGAACACTGGCGGCTTGGGCCCTGGCGGCGATGAGTTCGGCGTCATGACCGCCGATGGTCGTGGCGAGAGCGATGAGTTGTTCTTCGAGGTCGGCAGGGAAACCGGCCAGGTCGGTGTGGAGCCGCTCAAGTTCGCATTGTCGCTCATCGACCCGGCGCCGGAGTTCCGCGAGTCGATGAAGTTCGTTTGCTGTGGCCCGTGCGGCCTCCCGATCGGCCGACGCCTCATCGATCTGAGCCTGCAACTGCTCGCGTTCAGCGTCGAGAGTGGTCACGCTCTGGCGTGCGGCTTCAAACTCGGCCTCGACACCCGAGGCGACTTCTCGCATGGACGCCAGTGATGTCGCATGAAGTTGGCGATCTACCTCGATGGCTTTTCGACGATCGTCCTCCTCGGCGATGATCGACGCGGTGGCGACCTTGCAGGCGTCGCACAGCACGGCGCGCATTCGCATTGACGCGGTTTGATCAATGGCCTCGATCTGAGCATCGATCTTCGCAACGATGCGCTCCAGGTGGGCCACGGCCGACAGGGACTCCTGCCGACGAATGTCGATTCGGTCGCCCATCGCACGGGCCTCGCGAAGGTCACTCGCCAACTGATCGCGCTGGGAGATGAGACTCTCAACGATGGCATCATCCGGCGCGGCGGTCTTCGCCGCGGCTTCCAGTTCGGCGACCGATCGCGCCTCGCCCTTCTGTGCCGCCTCGGCCTCGCGAAGCAAAGTGGTGAGTTCATCCAGTCGGCGCTGGGCGCCGGCTCGGCGCTCCTGGGTCAGTTCAAGCCCATGCCGCTCTTCGATTGCCGCGGCGCGAAGCGCTTCCAGTCGCTCGATCGACTCGGCGAGGGCCTCGTCGTCGATCAGGAACTGATCCGCTTGTTCGGCAAGGGCGTCGCGCTCCTTTTCGGCGGACACGATGTCGAGGGTGGGCTGCCGTTCGCACTTCGATGCGGCATCGGCCTCAGCGAGTTGCAGATTGATCTCCGTCAGGCGCTTCCGCAGCGTGTCGGCGTGCTTGTTCGATTCCCGTTGTGATGCGATTCGGTTGGTGAGATCGATTTCTTTGTCCCGAAGCGCTTTGACTCGGGCATCAAGATCTTCCAGATCGCCTGGGACAACTGGCGTTTCGTTCTTTTTCTGGGCCAGTCCCAGCCCCGCCTCCCGGCCCTGCGTCTCCTCTCGCTTCGCGAGTCGGGTGAACTCCTCGACCGAGTCCAGGGCGGTTGAGATCTTCTCGTTGGCGCCATCACCCTTGCCGGCCAAGTCTGCCAGGATGAGGGACTCAATCTCTCGGAGGGCGGTGTTCTCGCGGGGGCCGAGTTGCTTTTCGGAAAGGGCCCGTAGTTGATCGAGTGTGCAGGTTTCGGGCGTCGATCCAAAGCTCAGGTCGAGGAACATCTTGGCGGTTGCTTCCCCGACGCTGGCGTGTTGATACAGCAGTTCCAGGATGATGAGCCGGCAGATCGTGTCTGGGTCGTATTCATCGTTCGATCGGCAAAGATCG
>CALLKH010000493.1 GCA_938008425.1 uncultured Planctomycetaceae bacterium
TCCATCTCCTCCAGCTGACCGGCCAGGCCCGCGGCCACCTCCGCGACATCAACATCCTGGGGATTGTAGAAGTAGACGCCGATTCCGATCGCGGCAGCGAAGAGCAGCACAGCGAGAATGATCTTGTTCGTCGGCTTTTCGCCCGTGTCAGACATCTTCAAACCTCAGTCGTCATTATCGCCAATGATGGCAAACTCGCAACAGGGTGATCCGGCGCTGCCTGTCGTCGAGCAATGCACATTGTTCGCGACATTCACTTCAGACTGCCGCGACGATTATTTTGCGCCCCCAATCCAGAGCGACGCATACGATGCAAAAAAACCGCCCACAGGCATCGCCTGTGGGCGGTATGGAGTCACTCATGTTCGAGGGCGTCTAACCTTGCACGCCCGGCGCGAATCGGAAATCAATTGTAGTCCTGAATTCGACGAAGCGGCTCGGTCCAGGGCGCCACCCATCGCTGCCCGATTGTCGGAGCAGGGAAATTGTCATACTTCCAGCCCTGACCGCGCCATCGGAGTCGCCAGAGCGTATCCGACGGATTCTGCTTGATGGAGCGGAACATATCGCCCTTCTTGGTCAGCTTGAGGTTGGCCGCGTGGCCGTCGGCGAATGTCGCGTTGAACCGGCCAAGCTTTCCATGCGAGCCGGGAACGGTCGTCGGACTGACGCCGGCCTGGATGCTTCCGAGGCTCATCTGGCCGATTTCGGTCGTGTTCATCATCGCCTGCATGAACCGCGATTCCCAGTACATCAGTGCCTGACTCGGATCCGGGAACAGGCTGGAGGGACGTCGAAACGCACCGAACATTCGATAGATATCCGGTTCGAATTCGGCGAGGCCGTGAATCTTCAGCCAGTAGTAGTCGCCCATGTAGCTGTTGCCGACAGCCTGAAACATCGACTGCACGTAATAGTCAAGGTTGCCGGTACCGGCAGCACCCGGAGTCGGCGGAAGACAACTTCCGACATTGCGAACCATGCCGTCCTGGCCCGGGCACTGGAAGAGCCGGAAATCTTCTGTGTCCGTGTGGTTTGCGCCGAATGCGAGACGGTTCATGTAGCGGCCCTGCGCACCCTTGGCAGTGGTCCCGAACTGAGACTGTCGGAACTTCACGTCCATTCCACTCGCGCCGCCCCAATCGTGGTCGCCGTCGCCCATCCACTTTTCACCGACGGTCAAAAGGCCGTCTTCGGATCCCGGTACATTCGGGCTCGGCGTGACGTTGTTCTGCATCACAAACTCATGCTCAACGTGCATGACACCCTTCTCGGTGTCGACGCCGTTCATCTGGGCGAATTTGCTGTGTTCGCGAAGATTCGCCAGGCACTTCACCTTGGCGCCTTCGTTTCGGGCCGAACTGAGCGCCGGCATCAGAATGGAAATCAACAGAGCGATGATCGCAATGACGACGAGTAATTCGATCAGCGTAAAAGCCGCCCTTCGAATCCTACCTTCCATAAACATGGCTTCTCCTTTTCTTCTGCCTGCGAGATCAT
>CALLKH010000494.1 GCA_938008425.1 uncultured Planctomycetaceae bacterium
CAGATTCACGGCGGCGCGGGCTACACGAAGGATGTCTGCGTCGAGCGGCTGGTGCGCGACAACAAACTCTGCGAGATCGGCGAGGGTTCGAGCGAGGTTCAGAGAATCCTGATCGCCCGGGCTGAATGTGCGCGACGCAGCGCCTGATTTTGATTTGATTTTTTTTCGCGAACGCGTGGTTTCTTCGACGGTGAGTGAATGACAACAATGACGGACGAACTGATCCCCTTTGGTTACGAGCTGGGCGAAGATCACCGCATGCTGCGCGACAGCATCCGCGAATTCGCGCGAAACGTGGTCGCTCCCGGCGCGATGGAGCGCGATATCAAGGGAGAATTCCCGGCCGATGTCGTGAAGCAGCTCGGCGAAATGGGCTACATGGGGATCTGCATCCCGGAGGCGTATGGCGGCGCCGGACTTGATCCGCTGGCCTCCACGATCGTCGTCGAAGAACTCTCCTATGCCGACGCGTCTGTCGGCGTCATCAACAGCGTTCAGAATTCGCTCGTGGCCGACCCGATCATGAAGTTCGGCACCGAGGAGCAGAAAAAGGCCTGGCTGCCGAAGATGGCATCGGGCGAATGGCTTAACTGTTTCAGCCTCAGCGAGGCGGGCAGCGGCTCGGACGCCGGCGCGATGAAGTGCCGGGCCGAACTCAAGGGCGACGAGTGGATCATCAACGGCACCAAGCTGTGGGTGACGAACGGCGCCGAGGCGGATGTCATTCTGCTCTTCGTTCGCACCGAGGATGGCGATCGCAGAAACGCCACCTGCATGCTCGTTGAGAAAGACACCCCGGGGCTCACGGTCGGCAAGCATGAGGACAAGATGGGCATTCGCGGCAGCAGCACCGTGGAACTCATCTTTGAAGATTGCCGCGTGCCGGTGAAGAATGTGATTGGCGAACGGGGCCACGGTTTGAAGATCGCGCTCACCGCGATCGACGGCGGCCGGCTCGGCATCGGCGCCCAGGCGCTGGGCATCGCCCAGGCCGCGCTCGACAAGTCAGTGGACTACGCGATGGCGCGAAAGCAGTTCGGCAAGTCGCTGTCGGAGTTTCAGGCGATCCAGTGGAAGATCGCCGACATGGCGACGCGCATCACTGCCTCTCGCGCCCTGCTCTACAAGGGCTGCTGGCTCAAGGGCAGGGGCCAGCACAGCCTGCACATTCCCGCGATGGCCAAGCTCATGTCGGCCGAGACGGCGACGTACTGCGCGAACCAGGCCATCCAGATCTTCGGCGGCATGGGCTACTGCCGCGAGGGCGAGGTCGAACGCCTCCTGCGCGACGCGAAGATCACCGAGATCTACGAGGGGACGAGTGAGATGCAGCGGCTGACCATCGGCGAGACGCTGGTGCGGCACCCCGAGCGCGTGACGGCCACGGAGCACTGACGTCGAATTGCGAGAGTGAGTCGGCTCGGTAAGGGAACGAAGGGCCGATTCTATGGTTCCTATGGCTGACGAATTCGTTCCGGATGTGGTATGATCATTAAAGACAATGTCCGCGAATGAGAACATTCCGACTCCGTCGAGCGCCTATTTGCAGTCGTGTGACTGGGTGAAAGAGAATCTTTCTGACCTGGTCGATCGGTATCCAGACCAGTGGATCGCGGTGGAGGGTGAGCGAGTTGTTGCCGCAGGGCCCGATCTTGGCGAGGTCACGAGAGAGGCCGAGCGCCAGTCCACCTCATGCGACATTGTCTATGAGTTCATTGCCAGCGGCTCAATGATTTTTTAGCAGTGTTCTGCCGGCGGAGTAGCGATCCTTGACGAAAATCGTTTTGGATATTCTTCGCCTGCCACACCCGCCGGCCCACCAAATCGGTCATCCTCTTCATGCGGTAAGAATCGTCACCCACATTGCCCTCAAGTCGGCCACGGGTTGGACGACCTATCGCCCCGGAGTCGTCGATACGGGCGCGGCGGTGAGTTTGCTTCCTCGAGAATCTTGGGAGTCCGCGGAATACCAGGTTGTCGGAGAAGTTCGGATCGGCGGCATCAACGCACGGCCGGAGTGTCGGATCGCGGCCAAACTGTCGAATGTCACGATCGCGCTTTCAGACGGGCAAAGCGTCATCGGTCAGATTCCAATTCGTGCATATCTTGCAGATTCCAACGAAGTTCCGTTGCTCATCGGTCTTTGCGATCTACTGGAGCGCGGGAGGCTGATGATCGATTAGGCATGCGATGTTGCTACCTTCGAGTTTCCTGAGATTCCCAATGCATGACCAACGTTCTGTTTCGGCTTACACGCCTATCTCTACCCGGAGATGGCGCTTGTTCGCCCGCGGGAGTGTGGGACAATCCGTGCGACAGGTACACCGGCATAGACTGCCTTGATGCAGAAGTGCTGGCGTTAGCGAAATCGCCGGTGGCCCAGCATTCCCCTGAGTATTGTGTGGATCACCCTAGTCGTCGTATCTCCACCGCCGCCGCTCTCGTTTGCGCCAATCATCGTCGTCGAAATCATCATCATCGCAATCGAAGTCTCGGCGATCATCTCTCCAGTCGCGGCCGATTCTTCGTTCTTCGTAGTGGTAGTATCGCGTCTGGGGTTCGCAGTAGTACGACTGTTCGATGTGTCGATGGCGGTTGCGGCCGCATCCGCTCAAGGCTCCGAGCGTCAGCGCCGCGAGGGTGAAGATGAAAAAGTACTTCATGGCATGATCCTTTCAGCCTTTCAGACAGGAATTGAGCGGGGGGGTTAGGGAATATCCGCATGCCGGCCGATATTGGAGGAGGGTTGGGCCCCGGGTCCTTCGCGGCCCCGATCTTGTTGTGCAGTTGCACTCACGAGGAGATATCAGCGGTTCGATTATCGGAGTCCATGGGGCATGGGCCGGCGAGTTCGGGCCCCGGCGGCTTGCGGTTTCTTTTTTGCGATTGCACTATAATATGGAGCCTCGCCCCGGGGCGTCCGGCGCGATGACACGCAGCAGGATTGGAGTGCTTGAGTATGCAGCGAAGCGTGATTGTGGCCGCGAAACGCAGCCCGATGGGGAAGTTTCTGGGAACGATGTCGCCGCTGGCCGCGCCCGAAATCGGAGCGCAGGTGGCGAAGAACGTTCTGCAGAGCATTAATTGTCCGATGAACGATGTCGATTGGGCGCTGATCGGCGAAGTCCTTCAAGCCGGCGTCGGCCAGAATCCTGCGCGGCAGGTTGCGCTCAAGGCAGGGCTGCCGCCCACGATCACAGCGGTCACGGTCAACCAGGTCTGCGGCTCCGGCATGCGCGCCGCGATGAACGCCGACAACAACATTCGACTCGGCGAAGCGACGATTATTCTCACCGGCGGCATCGAGTCGATGTCGAACGCGCCGTATTACGTTCGCGGCACGCGAAATGGCGCCGTCAAGTTCGGGCACATGACGATGGAAGACGGCATGGTGGCTGACGGCCTGACCTGCCCGTTCGAAGGCTGGGGCATGGGCAACGCGGCCGAGTACACCGCGCGGAAGTACAA
>CALLKH010000495.1 GCA_938008425.1 uncultured Planctomycetaceae bacterium
CGCTGGGCCCCGCGCATGATCAGTCGGTGAACTCCGTTCTGCATCTCGTCAATCTGTATCACCACGGCGCTCGCTATGATGATGAGGCATCGCTGATCGATGAAACGTTGCGCGTGCTTCGTGAAGTCCGCGACGAGACCGACGCTGACGTCCAGGAACTGCTTCATCGCCGCGCTCACATGCTCAGCGCGATGGGCGAGGCCGACGAGGCCGGGACGCTTTATCGATCCACGTTTCAGACGCAGCTTTCTGCCATCGGTAATCCCGCACAGATCAGTCATTACGCAACATGCCTGACCAGTCACCTGATGGGGGAGCGCGCGTTCGGGGAGTCGGCCGACGTGCTGGCGGACTGGCTCGAATTCGAGCGGCGTCGGGCGCCCGAGGGGTCGATCGAAATCGCCGGCATGCTCGATCGCATGGCCTATTGTCTCATCGAGGCCGGTCGGCCGGCCGATGGCGCCGCCGAGGCGCGGAATGCGCTCGAACTCCGAACGCGGCTGCGACCCGAGGATGAGATGGGCATCGCGGGCTCGAAGATGCTGATCGCGACCGGCCTCACGCGACAGGACCGCTTCACCGAGGCCGAGACGTTGCTGCGAGACGTGCTCGATATTCGCGAACGGCTGCTCAAGCCCGACCACTGGCTCGTTCACAACACGAGGAGTCTTCTGGGCGAGTGCCTTCTGGAACAGTCTTACCTCGACGAAGCTGCCACGATGCTGAGGGCCGCGCATGAGGCACTGGCCGCCAATCCCGCGACGCCGCCGGCGCGGGTGGCCGACTCGGCTCAGCGACTCGAGAGGCTTCGCACATTGGCCGCTCATGAATCGGAGTTGTCCGAACCTTGAGAGCGAATCCGTTCAGGTGTGCAAGTCACTCTTTTGGTCATTGGAGCGGCGTTCGATCTGCACCGGCGGCGGTCCCTTAACCAGAAGATAGCGAATCGCCGTCGCCAGCCACCGTCGCTCTTTTTTGTTCAAAACGAATCCGACGCGGCACGTGGTGCGATCAGTGCGGAGGATTACATCGTCGGTGTCGCCCAGCAGTTCCTCAATCTCGCCCGCAGGGATCTTCCGCGTCCAGCCGCCGAATGGAAACTGCCACGTGCGTTTGAACATTCTCGGCGAGACGGCCACGCACTCGCGGCCGATCAGCAGGGCGGCGCCGAAGAGGAGGATGAGAACTGCGGGAATGATCGGCAGCGACCAGATGACGGCCGGCCAGATTCCCGTGCCCGCGTCAATTCCCGCCTTGTCGAGCCAGTTGCCGATGAAGTACGCGGCGCCGGCGAGACCACCGCCGTAGATGAGCAGCAGGAAGCCGATGCCGAGCAGGCCCTCCATCGTCAGTTTTCGATCGGGGCGGGGAAGCAGGATAAGTGTGGTGTCGCCTTCGTGACGCAGCTCGATCCGGCTGTCGCCGGGCGGGTTTGACCACTTGACCTCTTCACCCAGGCGACGGGCCCGATCGGCGATGGATTCGTCGAGCGTGCCGGCCTCGCGAACGACGGTCTGACGCTCGGTCGCCTCGTGAAGCGGCAGCCCGGTGTAATTCGCGACTTCTTCGGCGATCGTCCGGGCCTTGCGATAATCTCCGACGTTAGCCAGTTCGATTTCATCCCCGGTCGAGAGGAGTCGCACGGGATGGCTCGGTCGCCCGCTGCTGTCGCGGCGCGACGAAATCGTGGTGCTCTGGCGATGGAGTTCGACGGCGTGGAATTCGGAGAGCGGACGAGTCTCGCGCTTCCAAGTCCACCATCGTCCGTATCGAATGCGGACCTCGCGGGCCGACCGATCCAGCGTGATATGCTCGCCGCCGAAGGTCAACAGTAAGCCGAAGACCGCCGCCGCCAGCGGGATGACCGCGAAGACGAAAAGGGCGACGCGAAACCACATCGATCCGGAGTCGCCGGGAGCGAGGACGGCCATTGCGATCGATCCGCCGCCCAGGGCGAGGCCGATCAGCAGGAACCAAATCCCCACCAGCATGACCATGCCGCCCGTTTTAAAGACGAGCGGGGCGGTCTGCGGGCTGGATTGGGGGTTCATCCTTTCGGACATTCGCGCTTCCTCGATGAAACGGGGATGACTTATCGCCACTAACAATGTTAACAGGACGGGGCATGTCGGGTGATTACAAATGCGATTCAATGTTGGAACGGCCCCGCCTGGAGCGCCGTCAGGCTCCTTGAAAGTATTGAATCGGTGTGCCGGCGGTTCTACACTGGAGTGGGATCCGGACCGCCGAACTTGCCCGAGTAGAGTTACACCTGAATGGATGCCACTGTGAAGCTGCGCTGTTTCACTGTATTACTCGCCGTCGTGCTGGCGGGGGTTCCTTCCGCCCGGGCGGCTGAGATCGATGTCCTGGAGTGGTCGGTCCGCTCGTCGATCCAGCAGGAAGGCGCCGGCTTCGTGGGCTTCTCGAACACGCAGGTGCAGAACCCGTTTGTGGCGCAGCAGTCCACCTCTCTTCTGCTCCATAGCAATTCCACTTCGTACGATTTCTCATGGGATGCCCAGGGCAACGCGCGGTTCCTGGTTTCGATGACACACGCCACAGCCGGCGCTGGCACTACGCTTGTCATTAACAGCACCTCCGGCGGCATTGACCTTCGGGCCCCAAGAGACACCCGAGTCGACTTCTCCGGGCAGTACCAGTACAGCTTCGGAAACGGCTTCCGGGTCACGAGTCTTATTCTCGGCATCTACGACGTCGATTCACAGCAGACCGTCGCCAGCCAGTCACGTGGCGCGCCCCCGCCCTTCGCTTCGTCCGGCGCCTTGACCATCAACCCGGTCGAAGTGGTGTTGACTGCCGGACGCCGGTACTTGTTGATCTACAACGTCAGGCTCGACTCCGACACCGGCAGCGCCACCAGCCTGTCACACGGCAACGGCTCGCTGGAATTCAACCTCCGGCCCGTCATCCCCGAACCCGGCAGCCTCGCGCTGTTGGGCCTGCTCGCGCCCGCCATCCTACGGCGGCGACGCGGGCATTGAGTCCGCGAACTCTTCCCTTCTCTCGGCCGTCCTCCGGAAGGGAGAGCGCGAGGGGGCGGCGATCCCGGGACTGGAAGTCCCGAGCAACGATCGTGCGCCCTGACGGGCGAAGCGCGTGCAAGATCTGATTCACCGATCAGTGGACGGCGGGAATGACGCGCCGTCAGGCGGGCCTGCCGCGAACAAGGCGACGCGAACGGCCTTCGCCGCGGCGCCCCGTGTCTTGCATCAGCCGCCGAGCAGGGCCGTGATGAACATGGGCAGGTCCCGGGCATCCGCCTGCTGGTCGCCATTGAGATCCGCCGCCGCCAGTTGCCCGGGCTCACCAATCAAGTCAACCAGCACGGCCACGAACAGATCGCGGTCGTCGAAATCGACGTCGCCGTCGCCATCCATGTCGCCGGCGATGGCCGTCGGCTGGGTGGCGATCTTGACGGTGGTGATGTCGGAGTTGCCCGTCGGGCCGACGGCGTAGGCGCCGATGTAAATGTTGCCTGCCGGGTCCATGCGCCAGCCGCCGAATTCGAAGAAGGTGTCACTCGGTCCGCCGGTGTCATAGCGCCAGAAATCCAGCGGGTTCCCGTCGGTGTCGAGCACCTCAATCGTGTAGTCATAGCCGGCGGCGTCGGGGTGCTGCCAGTCGAGGCCGACGTAGATCAGGCCATCGGGTCCGCGCATGATCGCCTGGCCCTCCTGAAAATCGAACTGCGGCGTGTCGTCGTAGAAGCGGATCCATCGCTGCACGCCGGATGAGTCAAACGAGACAGTGAAGCCGTCACTGAACTCCGATCCGTTGTTCCAGCCGCCGGTGAGATAGATATTCCCGGCCTCGTCGGCGACCAGGTCGCTAAAGCCGTCGTGGCCGTCGAGGCTGATGCCGGTCGTCCATTGAAATGTGCCGTCGGCGCTGTACTTCACGACGGCGGAGTCCAGACCCTTGTAGATGTCTTCGGTGTCGACCGTCGTCGTGGCGTACACATTTCCGGCGTCGTCGATCTTGAGCACCATTCGAATATCGTCCACCTCGCCGACGGGCGGGCTCCATTGGCGCGTCCAGATGACCTGGCCCGCGGGAGAGACTTTCATCGTGAGCATGTCAAATTGGACGCCGGTCGCCGCGGTTCGAATCCAGCCGGATACGACCAGATTGCCGTCCGGTGCGATGATCAGTTTCGTCGCGGTCGCACCATTGCGGCCGGGAAGGTCGTAGTTCACCTGCCACGCGATGTTGCCGTCGGCGTCGTATCTCGCGACGTGAAAATGCTTGGCCAGGAAAGGCGTTCCCGGTGCCAGGAATGCTCCGCCCGCGACGAATGCGCCGCCGGCGCCGTCTGCGCGCACGTCCCATGCGACATCATCGCGGCTGCCGGGGCCGTTGAACTGCTTCACCCACGCCTGTGTGCCGTCTGCGAGGTACTTGATGATCACGTAATCCTGATTCAGTGCGACGTTGTTCCACAGGTTGCCGATCATGAACGCGTTGCCGGCGTCGTCCGATGCCACGCCCGTGGCCCGATCCACACCGTTGGAGGGGCCATTGTAGGTGGCCGCCCAGACCTGGTTGCCGTTCGCGTCGTACCGGACCACCGCCATGTCTTCCTGGAGATTCACCGGGAGCGTGCCGCCGACCACCGTCACCGATCCGTCGGAGGCGAGATCGATGTCCCGGCCCCAGTCATTCTGATCGGCCGGGCCGTTGTAAAAGCGGATCCACTCGGCCGGCGGCTGCGCGGCCGTGGCGGTTCCGCATAGAACGAATGTCAGGGCTGTGATAATTGCTGTTCGCGTCATAGAGGATACTCCTGAAGGCCATTGGTGGTCTGGTCGTTCATAGGGTGGTTCGATTTCCGCACGGGGCCGCCGTCATGAAGATATATGAAACGGGGCGTCCTTGTGATCGTCGTTACACTGGTTCTGT
>CALLKH010000496.1 GCA_938008425.1 uncultured Planctomycetaceae bacterium
ACGTCGTTGCGGCCATTGATGATGGTCAGCGGCATGGCTATTCGCACCGAACTATCGGCGACCGCCACGCCGATCCGTTTCACGCCGTAATCAATGCCGAGGACTTTGGACATGGTTGATCAGGTGTGGCGGCCGTCGTGTTCGGTTTCGAGTTTCTTCACGAGATCCTTGATCTCCTGAATGCGATCCCGACGGCAGACGAGGGTGGCGCTGGCGCTGTGGACGATCACGAGATCGTCGACGCCGATCGCCGCGATGAGATGATCGTCCTCGCTGACCACGATCGTGTTTCGGGTATCGGTCAGAATCGCCTCGGCGGCGGATCTGACATTTCCGACGCTGTCGGCGCCGACGGCCTCCGCCAGCGCGGACCAGTTCCCGACATCGAGCCATTCAAAGTGGCTTTCGACCACCTTGGCGTTCGTCGCCCGCTCCATGACCGCGAAGTCGATGCTGATGCGCTTGAGCGAAGGATACACATCGGCCGCCAGCGACGGGCCGGCGGTGGTGAACCAGCTCTTCGCCAGCCGCGTGAGGGTCTCATGCGATTCGGGTAGGTGCCGGGCAAGTTCGCCCAGAATCGTCCTCGTGCGCCACACGAACATGCCGCTGTTCCAGTAGTACCGGCCGGACGCGATGTATTTCTGCGCGGTCGCGAGGTCTGGCTTTTCCTTGAAGGATGTGACGCGATAGACGCCGGGCGAGACCGCTTCACCGCGCTCGATATAGCCCAGCCCGGTGTGCGGCTCCGTCGGCTGGATGCCGAATGTCACCAGCGCACCCGGGTCGGCGGCGACGGCCGCGAAGGCGGTTCGCAGATCATGCGTGAAGGCTTCGGTCGAACGAATCAGGTGGTCAGCGGTGAACACGCCCATGACGGTGTCGGGATCCTGCTCATGCAGAATCGAGGCTGCCAGACCGATGGCATTCGCCGTGTCGCGGCCGGTCGGCTCGCCGATGAGGTTCGTCGGCGGCATCGTCGAAAGTTCTTCCGCGATGGCCGGAAGGTACTCCGCCAGCGTAATGACGTAGATATCCTCGGCCGGAATGGAGTATCGCAGCCGGTCGTAGGCTTCGCGAATCAGACTGCGACCGCCGACGATTCGCAGCAGCTGCTTCGGCCTCGACGAGCGGCTAAGCGGCCAGAGTCGCGTGCCGGTTCCCCCGGCCATGATCACGGCGACCTGTCTCATGTGTACGTCTCCTGCGGCGACAATCCCGATTGCGCGCCGACGTCCGGTAGTTTTCTTGCGGGTGTGCTACTCATCTATGACGTACAATTCCACGTGCTCAAGTGCGAACGACCGCTCTCCATGTTCTCGGAAGAAAATGCGAATGTACTTTGATCGAAGCCGCGATTCCACCGCCAGGACCTCGCCGTCGCCGTAATCGGTGTGACGCACACGGCATCCCGGATAATAGCCTGAGGCGTCTTCCTCGAACCCCTCGTCCGAATTAAACCGCCCCAGATGGGCCCGGCTGCGGTCGCGCTCATGCTCGAACTGGTCGTGCTGCACGTCCTCTTCGGGAAGTTCACGAAGAAACCGCGAGGCCATGACGCGCTCGCTGATTCCGCGGACCGTTCGATACCGGACATGCGAGAGCGTCAGCCGCCGCATCGCCCGGGTGATGCCCACAAACGCCAGCCGCCGCTCCTCCTCCAGTTCCAGCGTGTCGCCGTAGCGCGTCCGGGCGTGGGGGAGGAGGCCCTCCTCGAAGCCGGCGATGTACACGCGCGGGAATTCAAGCCCCTTGGCGGCATGCAGCGTCATCAGCGTCACGGCGCCGCCGGCCAGCGAGAGGCGGTCGGTGTCGCTGACAAGGCTGATCTGGTGCAGCCATTCTTCGAGGGATCCGCCCGGGTTTTCCAGGTCGAACTGCCGCGCCGCCGTCACGAGTTCCTGAACGTTTTCGAGGCGTTCGTTCTCGGGATCGCGCTCGTCGATCAGCGACTGCTCGAGTCCGCTTCGCTTCAGGACTTCGCTGACGATGACCTGCACGGGGTATCTCGGCATCCGGCGAAGCTCGTCGAGCACATCGAAGAACGCCGCGAGCTTCTTTCTCGCCGCCTTGAAGGCGTCGTCCTGCGCCGCCCGCTCGACCGCCTCAGAGAGCGACGTGCCGTTTCGCCCCGCGATGCTCTGCAGCCGGTCGATTGTCACCTTGCCGATGCCGCGGGGCGGGACATTGATCGCCCGCAGGAGCGCCGTGTCGTCGGCCGGGTTTGCGATCACGCGAAGATACGAGAGTGTGTCCTTGATTTCCTTGCGTTCGTAAAACTCGACGCCGCGGGCGATCTGGTAGGGCAGATTGTGACGCCGGAACGCGTCTTCGAGCGTTCGAGACAGGGCGTTGATCCGGTAGAACACCGCCACGTCGCCGAACTGTCCGCCTTCCTCGACATACGTCTGCACGTCGCGGGCGATCATCTCGGCTTCGTGCCGCTCCTCTTCGCAGGCCCAGACGCGAACCGGCTCGCCCTGTTCGCCGTCGGTCCAGAGGTCTTTCTTCTTGCGATGCTCGTTGTGGGCGATGAGCGTCGAGGCTGTCGAGAGGATCGCGCCCGTGCTGCGAAAGTTCTGTTCGAGCCGGATGACGGCCGCGTCGTCATAGTCGGCCTCAAAGTCGAGAATGTTCTGGATGTCCGCGCCGCGCCAGCGGTAGATCGACTGATCCGGGTCGCCCGTCGCGCAGATATTTCGATGCCCCTCGGCCAGTCTCGATGCGATGATGTACTGGGCGTGGTTCGTATCCTGGTATTCGTCGATCAGGAGATATCGAAACCGGTCCGACAGTTCACGCCGAACCTCCGCGTTCTCGTCGAGCAGCCGGGCGACGTACGCCAGCAGGTCATCGAAGTCGCAGGCGTTCTGCCGGCGGAGCAGTTGTTGATAGATTTCATAGACGCGGGCGTGCGATTTGTCCTCAAACGTGCCGGCCTGCTCCATGAACTCCTCGGGCCGCAGCAGCTTGGTCTTGATATCGCTGATGGCCGCCTGCACCACCGCGGGACGGAAGTTGGTCGTGTTGAGCGCACATTCCTCGATCGCTTCGGCCACGAGCTTGCGACTGTCCGACTGATCGAAGATCGAGAAATTCGGCTGAAGCCCGACGATGTCGGCGAACTCGCGCAGCAGCCGGGCGCAGAGAGAATGGAACGTGCAGACCAGCATCCGGCCGCCGATCCCCAGCGCCCGGATACGATCGCGCATCTCGCCCGACGCCTTGTTCGTGAAGGTGATGGCGAGCACTTGTTCCGGCCGTGCGACGGTGAGGGCGATGTAGGCCGCCCGGCGGGTGATGACGCGGGTCTTGCCCGAACCGGCGCCGGCCAGGACGAGCAGGGGGCCGTCGGTGTGCTTCACCGCCTCGCGCTGCGGCTCGGTCAGTTGTTCCAGGAGGTCGCTCGGATGCATGTGCTCATGTATAGGACAACGGTCGCATGGTGTCCATGATCTTCCCCGCGTTGCCGGGCCGGCGCAGTATCGGGGCGATCGCGAAGGTCGTCGCTGAACTGAATGGGATGGAATCACTAGTCCGCTGCCCGCGTTTCCTCGTCATTTCACTGGCTTGCGGGGCTTCAATGGCCTAGAATAGGGCTGTAACAGGGGCCCACCGTTCGCCAGCTTCCCACCGCAGGAGGCGACATGCCCACCGGCGTCTTGTCCCGATTTGTACGTCTGTTATTGATCGCAACCCTCGCCGGATATTCCGCGCTCGCTGCGATCTCGACGGCGTCACTTCGCGCCGAGGACCCGAAGCCCGAGGAGAAAACTCCGAAACCTTCCAAGCCGAGGAAGAAGCCGACGTCGCGACCCGCCAAGTGGACGCGCGACAACGCCGCTCGTCTGCCGTGGCGAACGGGTGAACGCCCGGTGCAGCTGTGGCCGCTGTCGAAGGAGGCCGAGGCGGCGCGGCGCGGGAATCGCGAGCCGATCGTACTGGGCGGCTGGCGTTACGAATCGCGCCGGGCGGCCAACCTGGCGGACGGCGTGCCGTGGGAGCTGACCGTCACACCGGTGGGTGAGAACGCCGAGACCTGGACTCGCGGCGGGCTCAACGGCATCGGCGGCGCACCGATGCCGATGGTCGCGGCCACGCGATCGAGGGTCGGCGCCGATCGGACCGAAGAGGAGATTCCCGTCATCGAGCTGCCGGAGGTCGTCTGGCGATCGCGCATGGCGGCGGATTTGCAGGACGTGGTCGGCATTCATTAT
>CALLKH010000497.1 GCA_938008425.1 uncultured Planctomycetaceae bacterium
TCGGACAGTTCAACAAGTTGCGTCAACGATAGCTCTCGCCGAAGCGTCCGTCCGGGCGGCACGTCGACCGACTCCGGCGGGCTGCTCAACTTCTCGCGGTCCGAGAAGCTCGACTCGGCGCCGGTGTCGATGTTCAGAAGTGTCAGCGTCGCGTGTCCGCCGATGTTGCCCGGGTTTACGCCGGAGAGCACCTTTGAGGTGTCGTTGCGCAGCTCGATGGTCGCCCGCACCGATTCCTGCATCATCGCATCAGACTTGTCGAGATGGATCGTCGCGGTGACGGCCATGCGCGGATTGCTCCTTTCAGGCGTTCGGCATGCTGACGGACTTGAATCCGCGAAGTCCGAAGACACACTTGCCGCAAAAATCACCATAGCAGCCGTAATAACTCATCACGCAGACATCCTCGCCTGCCTTGGGCGCCGATCCCCAGTCGACCTGCGTCGGATGATGGAGGGGCTGGGGAGCGCTGGTGGGCGAAGGCGGCTGATGCGACCGCCCCCAGACGTGTCCCAGTTCGTGAGCCACGTTCGACGTTGCCGAGTAACACAGCAGATTGCGATACCGCCGATCGGTGTAAAAAACGAGCGCGCCGCGCGAGGACGCGGCAATGCCGCTGGATAGAATTCCTCCCAGATTCAGTCCGTGGTGGTCCCAGGTCTCGCCATGCGGGAAGACAACGACCGTGAATCCCGGATAGACGCCGCCGTCGGCAAACACCTGCAACATGACCACCTGGCACAAAAGACCGAAGGTGCCCGACACCTCGCCGAAGTTGTCGACATTGAGACTGGCGGCAGTCGGCGCCCGGCGCTGCTCGTAGTCAAGATAATGACGGAAATTCAGCAGGTAGGGGGAATTCTCGTCGACGAAGACCAGCGCGTCCCATTCAATGTTGGCCAGCAGCCCGCCCTGTCGCCGGGCGACGGCGATTGCCCGGCGGAGCATCTCGTCAAGTTCGGCCTGCGTCGCCGGAACTTCGCCGTCGTAATCCGAGATGAGCTCGCAATAGCATCGGCGCAGGTTCTCCTCCAGGCTGATAAACGACAGGCGATCGATCGGCCGATAGAGGTACATACCGCCGCCCCGCACATTCTGACCAGCGGTGTTTGCGGGATACGGGGCCTCGGCCGGATCAGACCGTCGGAGCTGCGGCCTGGCCGCCTCCGAATTGAGCTGCGCATGATCATCGCGCGACCTGGCCCACCAGTCGCCGGGCAGCGCCGGATTGACCCAGGGCGGCTTCCAGACAGTCGCATTGGACTGTGCGAACTGGTAGAGGTCGGTGAGGGCCGGAGGAACCGCGCCGATGCCGGGATTGTGCCGAATGTACTTGTAGAGTCTCATGTTTCGCCAGACCACGAGAGTGCCGGTCTCGACGAACGGACCGTCGACATCGTCGCCGCTGAAGTCGGCATTCGAGGGAAATTCAAGGGTCTCCGGCCCGACGTAGGCGCGAATTCGGTACGCGTCGCCGCCGCAGCGCGACGGCATGAAGATGACACCGGCATGACCCTTATCGTTCGTTCTGGCGCGAACCGCATGCTTGTGCCTGCCGCCCGATGGCTCAACCTCTTCAGCGGGCGTGAGCGGACCGTAGTCGCGATGATGCGGGCTGCGAAGGGAATGGAAGCCGTCGCGCTCGGTATCCACTTCGAAAACGTGGCCGGCGACCGGCTCTCCGGATCTGCCGCCGTATTTCGCGGGGGCGTTGCGACGCTGGGGGTCGTCCGGATCACAGTCGGCCTCAAACGCGTCGAGCATGTCCTGTTCGTATTTGCGGGGCCCCATGCCCGTGACCGACAGGGGCGGCTTCTGGGAGAACATGTAGTGAATCGCCGAGGTGATCTCACTCGACAGCCCAAGGCCGGCGATGTGGGCGTCACGAGCGCCCGGGTCGAGTTCGGGACGAATGGCGTCCACCTGCTGTGCCGTTGCTTTGGCAGTGACCCAGTCGCCGTCCGACGGCTGGGCATGGGTCGCGAGCTTGCACTGCCTCTCGTGATCCGCGGCGGCTCTTTTCTTCGCGCCCCAGTTCATACCGGCCGTATCGGGGGGCGGCGGCTGCGGGTTCGGAGGCACGCGCGGCACCTCAGCCGGCGGAGTCCACGCCGCCATGTTGCTCCACACCTGCGGGTTCTTGGAGTAGTCCATCACCTCGTTGCGGAGCACCGGCGCCTTGTCCGGCGCGTGATTGACGGCGTCCGGTGCAGGTGCGACGGGATCGATGAGCTGGAAATAGACGGCGACGCCCGGAGCCGGCTCGATCCGCCCGTCCGGCAACTTGCGATGAACCGTCGCAATGAGCGGAATCTTTCCCATGGGCGGATTTCGATTGGCCATTTTTTCTTCGAGGCCGGCGAGATCATCACCAATTTCCATGTCGAATTCGCTGTCAGGATTGACCCCCGGCGCGGCAGGCGGCGGAGGCGGCCCCTCCTGGGGAAGCGGTTCGATCGGCGGATTCGTGTGAGCATAACCGCCCGGGAATCGAATCGCGGCGAATTCGCCTGTTCGCGGCAGCTTGCTGTTCTGGAACACGGTGCCGCTTCCCGGGAAGCTGCGCGTCACAAAGTTGTTGCGCGTCTCGGTCTTCAGGATGGTCAGAAGCTCGGCATGGGACAGGTCGGACGTGGCGCCGCGTTTCCGATCATGCACACGCTTGTAGTACTCCCAGCACTTCTTGGCATGGGCATTGATCTGGGTATGCGTCAGACCCGTGTATAGAAATCCAAGCGCGTGCAGCCGCTGCTTGACGCCGGTGCACAGCCAGGGCCGCGTCGAGTCGGTCGCCGGGTTGATGGGATCGAACAGGGCGTCGACGTCGCCCAGTTCAAGCGTAATCGCGAAGACGGGCGGGATGACGAGTGTGTTGATGTGC
>CALLKH010000498.1 GCA_938008425.1 uncultured Planctomycetaceae bacterium
GGCT
The DNA here is from genome assembly GCA_938008425.1 of uncultured Planctomycetaceae bacterium. Lineage (GTDB taxonomy): Bacteria > Planctomycetota > Phycisphaerae > UBA1845 > UTPLA1 > JADJRI01. Next base: position 5 of record CALLKH010000498.1, read on the forward strand.
CCTCGAAACGGGTGAATTCAACTTTTTTATCACAGATCGAGCCGGTTCGAAAGTGGGGCTTGGGGCTGCGGGGCCGGGTTGTTTGGCGAATTTCGGGGAGGTCGCGTGGGCGATCGGCGTTAGAATCCGACCGTTGGTTCGGAGTTCGCAGTCCTCAGCCAGAGAAGGGCGATAGCACGATGGACGATGTCACGCTTCAACGGGCCGCATTGGAACGGGCGAATGAGGGGGATGAACTGGGGCCCGAAGCGAGCCCGCTTCGGAGTCGACGACGATTCCTTCGACGGACGGCCGGCGCGGGGGCGGCGGTGGCCCTGGCATCGCTCGTGGACGGCTGGGCGGGTGTCATCGAGACGGCGAACGCGGTCGCAGGCGATCGTTCGCCGACGGAGCTGGCGGGGGACGAGTCGTTCTGGTTCCAGGTTCAGCAGGCGTACGACATCGACCGCTCTCTGATTAATCTCAACAATGGCGGCGTCGCGCCGTCGCCGCGCGTCGTTCACTCGGCGATGGTGCGGCAACTGGGGATCACAAATCACGTGCCGCCGCGGCAGCTCTGGCTTCTTCAGGACCCGCAGATCGAGCTGGTTCGGACGCGGCTCGCCAAGGCGTTCGGCTGCGATCGCGAGGAGTTGGCGATCACGCGAAACGCGAGCGAGAGCCTGCAGATCTGCCTGAACGGCATCGATCTCGAACCGGGCGATGAGATTCTGACGACGACGCAGGACTATCCGCGCATGCTCAACACGATCAAGCAGCGCGTGCAGCGTGAGCGCGTGGTGATGAAGCAGGTTACGCTGCCGGTGCCGGTGGAAGCGGATGATGACGTGGTTCGCCTGTTTGAAAGCGCCATCACGCCGAAGACGCGGGTGATTCTGTTCTGCCACATCGTCAACATCACCGGCGAGATCCTGCCGGTGAAGCGCATCTGCGCGATGGCGCGGGAGCGCGGCATTCGCACGATTGTCGATGGGGCCCATGCCTTCGCCCACTTCGTGTACAGCGGCCGCGACCTCGGCTGCGACTATTACGGCACGAGCCTGCACAAGTGGCTCAGCGCGCCGATCGGCACCGGCTTTCTTTATGTGCGTCGCGAGCGGATCGGGGATTTGTGGCCGTTGACGGCGCCGGATGACCCGCGATCGGACAACATCCGAAAGTTTGAGGAGATTGGCACGCATCCGTCGGCCCCGCGTATGGCGATCGCCGAGGCGCTGGCTTTCTTCGAGGGGATCGGGCCTGATCGGAAGGAAAAACGGCTGCGATACCTCAGGAATTACTGGGCTGATCGACTACTCAAGCATGACAGGATTCACATTCACACCAACCTGGCACCGGAACATTCCTGCGGCATCGCCGTCGTCGAGATAGAGGGGATTGATTCGATCGACTTGTCGGGTCATCTCTGGGAGAAGCACAAGATTCTCGTGACGCCGATCATGCATGAGGACTTTCAGGGCATCCGCGTGACGCCGAACACCTACACAACGCTGGGCGAGTTGGATCTCTTTGTCGAGGCGATGGAGGACGTGATTGCCCACGGCGTGGGTCGCAAGCGCGAGGTGGAGAAGAAGAAGGCCTGAATGCGACGCGCATCGGAACACGACGAACGAATGATCGGCAGTCCACGTTGGATTTTCGATGCATCGCTTCGAGCCCTGGCCGGTCTCGGCCTTTCTGGTCCAGTCGCCGCAGTCTCGATGATCAATCGGGCCGGGGGAGATGACAGTTCATTTCCGGTCATTTGATTTGAGAACGCGCGAACGTCCTTTCGGCTGCGGCGCGGTCGTGCAATAATGTTCCGCCCCGCAGTTCCAGACGATTGAATCCGGTTCCGTAATCCGAGGGCGCGCCGTGAACTCCCGTTACTTTGTTCGCTCATTTCTCCCTGGTGTCATATTATTGGCTCTCCCATATCCGGTTCGCGCGTTCGAGCCGGAAAGGGCGTCGACACCGCCTTCATTCAGCGACGTGCGGGTCCTGCGGGTTGACGGCGTTCGCAGTCGATCGCTGGTGCGAACCGATCCGATCGAGGCGATGCTGGCTCGCGGCGAAACACTCCGACCAGAGACGGATGAGCCGGTCACACTTCTAAGCGGAGAGAAGGTCCAATGGGCGGCGGCCGAGTTCGACGCCGCCGGGCAGTTGCGACATGAATCGCTCGCAAACGGCTATGTTTCCGCTGTCGTGCGATCAGATCGCCGGCAGGCCGTGCTGCTTCGCGCCAGCGGCCATTCGCATGTCATCGTGAACGGCCGAACACGGCCGGGTGACCCTTACGGCTACGGATTTGTGACGCTCCCTGTGATGCTGGAGAAGGGCGACAATTCGTTTCTGTTCCGCTGCCAGCGCGGATCGCTCTCATCGACATTGGAAATGCCGACGTCAGATCTGATCATTCTCAAACAGGATACGACCCTGCCGGATGTCGTCATTGTAGAATCGGCTCGCCTTCATGCCGCGGTCGTTGTTCTGAATGCGTCGGATGCATGGCTGAATGGCGTGCGGCTATCGTCGGTGTGCGGAATAGATGAAGACGTTGGCGAGAAGTCGCTCAGCGAGCCGTACGTAATTCCTCCGATGATGGCGATGAAGCTGGGCTTCTCTTTCGTACCGCCGGCCGAGATGGGAGAGGCGAAGACGCTGAAAGTTCGAGTCGCGGTCGAGCACGCCGGTGGAAAAGGTATCGGCGAAGACTTCGATGTTCGAGTTCGCACAAAGTCGGAGAGCCGGCGGCGCACGTTCGTCAGCGGCATCGACGGCAGCGTGCAGTATTACACCGTGCAGCCGAGACCCGTGGGCGATGGGGGGATCGACCAACGCGCTTCCGAGCCGGCGGCGCTGGTACTGTCGCTTCATGGCGCGTCGGTCGAATCGCAGCGACAGGCTGAGGCGTATCGGCCGAAGGACTGGGCGGACATCGTCGCACCAACCAATCGTCGGCCGTTCGGGTTTGACTGGGAGGACTGGGGTCGGCGCGATGCGATGGAGGTGCTGGCAGAAGCGAGGCGCATTCTTAATCCCGACCCGAACCGCATCTATCTCACGGGCCATAGCATGGGCGGGCACGGGACCTGGCAGCTGGGCGTTCACTTCCCCGGCACGTTCGCGGCGATCGCCCCGAGCGCCGGCTGGGTCAGCTTTTACAGCTATGCCGGTGCGTCGGACCGTGCCGATGAGGACCCGGTGCTTGCCGTCCTTCGACGGGCGGCAAATGCCAGCGATACGCTGGGCCTCAAGAGTAACCTGCTTCACTACGGAATTTATGTGCTTCACGGTGACCGGGACGACAACGTTCCGGTGTCTGAGGCGCGGCACATGCGGGAGGTGCTCGGCGCGATGCATCCCAACTTCGCGTACTACGAGCGTCCCGGCGCGGGTCACTGGTGGGGCGATGAGTGCATGGACTGGCCGCCGCTGTTTGATTTCCTGAAGGGCGTCGTCCGGGCGCCGTCTCCGACTGTAATCAAGATCGATTTCGCGACCATGTCCCCGGCGATTTCGGATCGTTGCGACTGGGTATCGATTGTTCAGCAAAGCGAGTGGATGAGGCCGAGCGAGATGTCTGTCACGTTTGATCGCGCGGCCGGCCGAATCGAGGGGGCCACGAAGAATGTCGCGAGCGTCGAACTCGATCTTGACGAGGCCTACGGTGATGCGAAGGATCGCCCAGAAAAGGTTCAAGTAGTTCTCGACGGGCAGGAGGCAGTCGAGGTCTCAAGTGCGGAAACGGCGGCGTTGCGACGGGTTGATGGCCGATGGGCGCCGGTCGGTAAGCGGTCGGCGGCTGAGAAGGGCCCCGAGCGGGCTGGGCCTTTCAAGACGGCGTTCGATCACAAGGTTCTGCTCGTGGTCGGAACAGGCGGAAACGATGAGGAGAACGGGTGGGCGCTGAACAAGGCGCGGTATGATTCCGAACAATTCTGGTACCAGGGCAACGGTCGGCTTCAGATCATCCGGGACGCGGATTTCAATTCCGATTCCACGAGGGATCGGAGCGTCATTCTGTACGGCAATTCGGTGACGAATTCAGCATGGTCCAAGGTGCTCGCGAAGGATTACCCGATCCGGGTGAATCGAAAGTCCGTTTCCATCGGCGACCGCAAAATGACCGGCAGCGACCTTGCGATGTTCGCCGTGTACCCGCGCTCGGGTAGTGACGTCGCAAGCGTGGGCATCATTGCGGGAACACAACTGGAAGGGTCCCGGACGCTCGATCGGCTGCCGATTTTTCTTTCCGGCGTCGGGATTCCCGACTGGGTCGTTCTCTCGGCTCGTCTCTACCGCGATGGAGCGCCGGGCGTTCGCGCTGCAGGATTTTTTGATACGGCCTGGCGTTATGCTCCGGCGCAGTCCGTATGGCGCGTCGAAGACTAGAGAACAAGACAGCGATTGCAGACAAAGGTCGGGGCTAACGACGCCGCTTCGCCGTTCGCCGCCGTCGGGTTCGGAGACACACCAGTGACATCATCATGAATGCCGGCAACGTCATGGCAGCGCCGCCGCCGCAGACTCCTCCGCCCGGTCCGCCGCCGCCGTTCGTGATTCCGCCGGGGAGCACGCCGCCGCCGGTGATCGGCACGGTGGCGTTGCAGCCGTCGATGCCCGGCTCCAGTTTGCTGGGGTCGAAGGGGCAGTTGTCATTGCAGTTGGGCGTCCCGTCCTGATCGGAGTCGGTCTCAGGAAATCCGCAACCGCAGGCGCCCGCCGCCGATTTGTTGGCATCCTCCGGACAGCCGTCAAGACAATCGGGCGTGCCGTCGCCATCCTGGTCGATCGTGTTGTCGAGCCCTGGGCATTCGTCGCACGCGTCCGGCGTGCCGTCGCCGTCGGAGTCGATGTTGTCATTGCCCGACGGGCAGATGTCGCAGCCGTTCGGCACACCGTCGCCGTCGGCGTCCGCGCTGTCGTTCTGCCCGGGGCAGACGTCACACCCATCGGGCGTGCCGTCACCGTCCGCATCGCGGTTGTCGTCGAAGCCGGGGCAGCGATCGCAGGGATTCGGCACGCCGTCGCCATCGGTGTCGGTGTTATTGCTGCCGGTCGGGCAGATGTCGCAACCATCCGGTACCCCGTCGTTGTCGAGGTCGGCGCTGTCATCATGGCCGGCGCAGACGTCGCAGCCGTTCGGTGTTCCGTCATTGTCCGAGTCGAGGCTGTCGTTGAAGCCGGAGCATCGATCGCAGCCGTCGGGCACGCCATCGCCGTCGGCGTCCACGTTGTCAGGATATCCGCCGCACAGGTCGGTGATGTAGGTATAGCTCTTTGCGTACCAGGTTCCGCTGATGCGCGAGTAGAGGCGCACGTGCACGTTTCCGCCCTCAACCGGGAGGCCCGTGACGTTGGCGCTCTGCATCATGCCCGACTGGTCGTAGTAATCACCCTGGCCCGGGCCGCTGCCCACCGTGAGGCGGTACTGCTGAATGCCGGTTCCGGCGGTCCATGTAAAGTTGTGCGCCCCGCCCGTGATGTACGCGCCGGTCGCCGCAGGACTCGTCATCTCAGCCATGCCCGGCACCGCGGGCGCGCCGTAGTGTGCCGCCATATTCTCGGCATCGCCGAGGCTGAGGTGGGTCTTCTGGCCGATCAGATCCTGCCACGACTGGTGGGGCGCCAGACAGGTGATCGTGCGGCAACTGCTGGAGCAGGTGCAGTTTGCAAAGGCGCACTGGCCGTAATGCATGATGGAGTCGAAGTCATAGTCGCCAAGCATCTGGGCGCCGGTTTGAATGTTGAAGTTGCTTTCCTTGCCGGTCTGGATATTTCCGGTATTGATCTGCACAAAGCTGTCGCGATCGGGGCGCGACTGCTCATGCCACACGCCGAGAGCGTGCGCCAGCTCGTGCATCATGATGTACTTGTATGTCCAGTTGTAGATGGACAGGTCCTGGCGCCCGCCGACCGCGCCGACATACGACCAGTTCCCGGTCCCGCTGAAAATGTAAACGTAGTTCGTCTGGTTCGTTCGGGCGACGAATGAGACATTCGCAACCGCCTCCCAGGAGGCCATCGCATCGAGCATCGCAGCTTGCTGCGTGCTGTCGACGCCGGGGTCAAAGGCGTAGGGAACGATTCCATTCGGCCAGAGCCCCGTGGTGATCGCGGCGGCGCCCTGCGGCCCGCCGGATGAGCCATTGGAGTCATCGCTCATGGCCGAATTCTTCACCATGATGCAGCCGTCGATCAGCGTGGAGTCTTCCGGAATTCGGCTGTTGATGGGCAGGGCGCGGCCTCGCGACTGTTGCCGCGAGCGCGCCCGAAGCTGCTGCATCTGCTTGGGATTCGGAAGGGTGCGCGGTGTGAGCCCGACCCGTGCTGGATTGACCGAGCCGACGAGGTGTTGGGTGGCCGTCA
>CALLKH010000499.1 GCA_938008425.1 uncultured Planctomycetaceae bacterium
TAAGATCGCCATCTATGGCGATACGGAAGTGAGGCATGCCGCCATTCAAAAGGGATCATGGGGCGGTACCTGGAGAAGTAAGCTAGGAAGTAATGTTGACATCATTCATACTCTTGAGGCTATTGAGAACGGCATTTATGGGCAAGTGCTTGGCTATATGGAGAGGCGAGCGGGCAAGTGGAAATGAGTACCGCGCAAGTGTCAGAAAAATCGCGCAACGTTGCTAGTGCGGGTCATGGTGGCGAAATCCGGACACCCGCCCTACGCCTCCGCCAGCTCAAGTGTCATCTACACGCCGTCGCGCTACCCCAGCACATTCGCAACAATCCCCCGCACCTGCTCCAGCCGCGTTTGCAGCGTGTCCATATCATCGGCACGCACGGTGACGTGGCCGACTTTGCGGCCGGGGCGTGGCCGCTTGCCGTAGAGGTGGACGCGGGCGTGCGGCACGGCGAGCAGCGTCGAGAGCGTCGGGATCGCGCCGATGAGATTCACCATGGCCGAGCAGCCGATGGCGGCCGTTGAGCCGAGCGGAAGATTCAGGACGGCCCGCAGATGGTTCTCGAACTGGCTCGTCTCGGCCCCGTCGATGGTCCAGTGGCCGGAGTTATGCACGCGCGGGGCGAACTCGTTTCCGAGCAGACGGCCGTCATGCTCGAAGAGTTCCAGCGCGAGCACGCCAACGTATTCGAGGTGGTCGAGCAGCCGCGTCGCGTAGGCCTCGGCGTCGGCCTGGAGTTTGGCCGACCAGCGCGGCTCCGGTGCGATCGAGACCGAGAGAATTCCGCTCTCGTGGCGCGTCTCGACGAGCGGGTAGAACGCGTGGCCGCCGTCGATGCCGCGCACGGCGATGATCGCCACCTCGCGATCGAAGGGGATGAACTGCTCGAGAATCAGCGGCGCCGACCCGAGCGCCTGCCATGCCGCAGGCACGTCAGCGGCCGTTCGTATGACGCGCTGGCCCTTGCCGTCGTAGCCGAGCCGCCGGGTCTTCAAGACCGCCGGCAGGCCGATCCGCCCGACGGCCGCCTCCAGATCAGCCAGCGAGTCCACCGTCGCGAACTCGGGCGTTGGAATGTCGAGCGAGCGAAAGGTGGTCTTCTCGATGAAGCGGTCCTGCGCGGTCTCCAGCGCCATCGGCGGTGGATAGACCGGTACGCGCTGGGCGAGATATCGCGCTGCCTCGACCGGGACGTTCTCAAATTCGTAAGTGACGACGCTCGCCGCGGCGGCCAGCCGTTCGAGGTCGCCGCGATGCTCGAATCCACCGACGAGCACATCGGTCACGCGGACGGCCGGGCACTCCGCCGACTCCTCGAGCACGAGCGTGGGCACGTCGATGGCATGGCCGGCGAGCGCCATCATGCGTGCGAGCTGTCCGCCGCCGAGGATGCCGACTTTCATGCGCCGCCTCGCGGATCGGGGTGGTCGAGCACGTCCTGGGTTTGCTTCTGTCGGAAGGATTCGAGCTTCGCCTGCAATTCCGGTCGATGAACCGCGAGCATGGCGACGGCGCAGAGTGCGGCGTTGGCCGCGCCGGCCGCGCCGATGGCAAAGGTGGCGACGGGAACGCCGCGCGGCATCTGCACGATGGAGAGCAGCGAGTCGAGCCCCGAGAGCGCCTGTGACTGAACCGGCACGCCGAGAATCGGCACCGTCGTCTTGGCGGCCAGCATGCCCGGCAGGTGCGCCGCGCCGCCCGCGCCGGCAATGATCGCCTTGAGTCCGCGCGATGCCGCGGCGCCGGCATATTCAAAGAGCAGGTCCGGCGTGCGATGGGCCGAGACGACGCGCACCTCGTGGCTCACGCCGAATTCGGTGAGCACCTCGGCCGCGTGCCGCATCGTCTCCCAGTCGCTCCGGCTGCCCATCACGATGCCGATGTCGATCGTCTGCGCCATAGGGTGCTCCGTCTGCGTGGCCTGCGAGCTATTCTACGAGAATCGGCGTGCTTTTCCATTGGGTCCGGTGGCTGCACCGCCCGCACGTTTGCGACACAGCGTCACGGCACGAGCCCGATGCGATAGACCCCGGCGCGAACCAAACATGCATCGCGAGTATGAGTCTCCGATCACTTCTTCTTCACGATCTCCAGCACGGCCGTCGACATCGTCTTCACGCCGGTTCGGATTGTCGGCTCGACATCGATCTTGAATCTCGACGAGTGAATCGCCGGCAGTGGATCGGCTCCGGGCTTCGCGGCCGCGGCGAACTGCGCGGGCTCCACGACGCCGAGCCAGTACATGAAACCCTTGACGTCTTTCGCGTCGCGCGAGTAGCGGGCGAAGTCTTCGCCGCCCATCGAGGCGCGTCGCTCGATGACGTTCGGCCTGCCGAGAATCTCCTCGAAAGCCCGGACGCAGTCGGCCGAGAGGCCGGGATCGTTGTACGTCGCCGGCGTAAAGTCGTCTTCCAGGATCTGAACGTCCGGCGGCGTCGAGCAACCGGCCGCCTTGCACGTGTCGACGCTGATCTGGCGAATCGAATCGAGGAGTAGGCGGCGAACTTCATCGGTGTACGAGCGGACCGTCAGTTGCAGCGTGGCCGTGTTGGCGATGACGTTGTGCTTCGAGCCGGCGTGAAGCGAGCCGATCGTCACGACGGCCGGATCGCGCGGATCGAGCCGCCGGCTGACGATGGTCTGCAGCGCGAGCACAAGTTGGGCGGCGGTGACGATCGGGTCGACGGTCTGATGCGGATAGGCCCCATGGCCGCCCTTGCCGTGAATGGTGATGTCGACGGAATCGACGTTGGCGAGGGCGTAGCCCGAGGTGTAGCCGATGGTGCCGGTCATCAGTTCGTGGGAGACATGCAGGGCGAGGGCATAGTCGGGTTTGGGAAACCGCGTGTAGAGGCCGTCCTCGAGCATGAGGCGGGCACCCTGGCCGATCTCCTCGGCCGGCTGGGCGATGAAGAGCAGCGTGCCCGACCAGTGGTCTTTTATTTCGACGAGGGTTCGGGCGGTCGCCGTGAGGACGGTCATGTGCATGTCGTGGCCGCAGGCGTGCATGACGCCGACCTTTGAGCCGTCGGTCTCGGTGTGGACCGCCTTGCTGGCGTACGGCAGGCCGGTCTCCTCGGTGACGGGGAGGGCATCCATGTCGCCGCGGACGAGCACGACCGGCCCCTCGCCGTTGGACATGACGCCGACGACGCCGAACCCGCCGACATGGCGGGTGACCTTGAGCCCGACCGCTTCGAAGGCCCTAGCGACGCGTTCGGCGGACTCTTTTTCGTGCAGGGAGAGTTCGGGGTTTTCGTGGCAGATCTTGTAAAACTCAGTCCATTCGCGAACGCGCGCATCGATGATTTCGTTGATTCTCCTGTCGCGCGGGTTCGGACGGGCGTCGTCGTCGGCCGCCGCCGGGCCCGCGGGAATGAGGATCAGAACGGCGAGGGCCGCGGCCCGGCTGAGCGTCGCAGGGGCGATTCGAAAACCTGTCATCGGGTGTGACCCTCCTGTGGGTTCGGTGCGTCGGCCAAGTTTGAACCGGCGAACTAACGTTCATCGCGCCGGGCTGTCGGACATCATGTTCGGCCACGCGGTCGATCGCAACGCCCACTCGGGCGGATCATGTTGCAGGCGTGTTCACGGTATTTCTTTGCTGGTGGCTCATTTCGAGCCGGCACAGTTCAGAATCGGCGAAATCAATCCGATTCGCCGGGATAACCGTTTTGGAGACTGGATCATGAAAGCAGTGAAGGTGGGTCTGTTCGGAATTGCGGCGGCAATGGCCTCGACCGGTTGCATGGCGGTGTCGGCGACCGACAACAGCCGCGGCGTACGGCATTCACAGCAGGTCGTCGCGGTGGGCGACAACGTCTATCTGATCGACATTAAGACGGGAAATGCCCGCAAGATCGATCTAGAGAACGCGCAGCCGTTCACGGTCGAGCCCGAGGAGAAGTCGATTGAGATCGAAGCCAGTTCGGTCGACTGATTCCGGCGCGGCGCCCGGCGATCGATGTTGGGATCGACATCTCGACCGTCGTTCCGGCGGAAGCGTCACTCGGGCCTGACGTCCTTGAGCACCATTCGGACAAGGGCGGCGAGTGAATTCGCTTCCATCTTCTCCATCACCCGAGAACGGTGGACTTCGACGGTCTTGTAACTGAGCCCGAGTTCAGACGCGATCGCCTTGTTGGAAGCGCCTTTGACGATGGACGCCATGATCTCTCGCTCGCGCGGGGTGAGGCGTTTCATGCGATCTTCGACCTGCGCGTGTCGCAGTCGGTCTTCGATGACTTTTCGATGCGCCTCGATCGACTGCTGGACCCGATCGAGGAGCATCTGGTCAACGACGGGCTTCTCGAGAAAGTCCACGGCACCGGTCTTCATCGCCCGGACGGCCGACGGGACGTCGCCGTGCCCGGTGATGACGATGACGGGCAGCCTGCTGTTTTTTGCCGCGAGAACCTCCAGCAATTCGAGCCCGCTCATGCCCGGCATCCGGATGTCAACGATGAGACACCCGCACTGATCCTCGGTGTAATCGTCCAGAAACGCCTGGGCGGTCGGATAGGATTTCACCCTGAGCCGAACCGATTCCAGGAGCCATTGAAGTGAGTCTCGTATGGCATCGTCGTCGTCAACGATGTACGCAACGGGGCCCTGGTCCGCCATGTGCGTCCCTGCCTCGCTCATGATTTTTCCCTCCCGCGATCTCCGCCACACGTTTTCCGTGCATAGACGTGAATCGCCGATTCATCGGCGCTGAACCCAGCCGCAGCTGTCGGACGCCGCGAACCAGCGCCTGGGCGTCCGAATTGAATGGCCTGACCGAATGATCAACGATGCGCGCCGAAACCGGGCGGTGCGACGAATCGAGTTGTCGCAACAGTGCCGAGGTCATGCTCAAACGCCATCGGGGCAATGAAATGAGCAGTTAGGTTCTCAACGACGTTCCGCTTCCCGGAAGAAATTCGTTGAGGCGGCGCGGAATCGACGGGTTTCGTTGAAGTCGGGAAGCGGCTTGAAGCGTCTGTCTTGGTTGGTCGGGACCGAACGCCGATTTCGCACCGCTTGTGACACGCCCTCCAAAAGTCTTCGGAATTCGCCAGTGGACGTGAAATAAAACGGGTCGCGGCGCATCCGTCAACATCGAAAGTCCGGTGAGTCCGTCGCGAAATCGGCGCAGCGACTCGCCTTGCCACCGGTTCAAAACGTTCAACCGGTTCGCTGTCGAACCGTGCAAAAAAAATCGGGTGCATCCGAACATGTCGGATGCACCCGATCTGCCGCGCGCCGCTCGACGCGAAGGCGCGAGTGAGAGGAGGAGAAGAAGAAAGCGAAAGGAGCGTTGATGCCGCCTTTCACCAGAGAAGACGGACTTGGGCAGGGAACGGCTACCGAACCTGCGGATTCGTTTCAATTCAGCATGAACGACCGATTATGGCCTCGCAATTCCGTCTGCACCGTCTCGAAGGTCGCTGCAGGGTGCGAAACACACGTCCGTCGCGAATCGCCTCAAACATAAACCCATGTAGAGTATTAAGTTGGTGTTGCCACGGGTTCATGGAATGGTGCGTTGATTGATCGGGATCGGCGTGATACGCTTATAAGGGTAGCTCGCGTCGATACTTAAGCAATTATTCGACACGTATCGTGCTCCATCTCACAGGCGCCCAGTCTGCCGACCGGCTAGAAGGGTGACAAGGTGTGGACCGTGCACGCTGAAAGTGACATCGACCTGATCTCGCGACTCCAGGCCGGCGACGCGTCCGCCGTATCGGAAATCCGCGCGCGCTACGAACGGGAACTTCAGCTGTTTTGCCGGCGCATGGTCTATGACGAGATTCTCGCGGAGGACATCGTTCAGGAGGTCATGATGAAGTGCTTCAGTCCGGGCGTATCGCCGCCGACGGGAAGCCTTCGCGGCTGGCTGTATCGCATCGCACGGAACCGGGCAATCGACGAACTTCGCAAGATGAAGCCGGAGGTCCGGATTTCAGGCCTCAAGTCAAACGAACAGATCTGGGACGTCGCGGGGCTGCCGATCGATCCGGGCACGACGCCCGCCGGCCGCGCCATCAAGGCCGATCGGGCGCGCCGCGTCCAACTGGCGGTCGATGCGATGGAGGAAGACCTGCGAGAAGTCGTCATCCTTCGCTTCTTTCAGGGCCTGTCGCGCAACGAGGTGGCCGAGGCGATCGGCCTGAGCCTCGCGGGGACCAAGGCACGGCTCTCCCGGGCGACCAAGGACCTTCGAACCCAACTCCATTCCCTGGATGATTCGTCGATATGAACTGCGAAACGGTCGAGGATTGTCTGCTCGATTACATCGAGGGGCAGCTCGATCCGTCCGAGGCGGAAGGCGTCCGTCTGCACATTTCCGATTGCCCGTCGTGTCGAATCGCGC
>CALLKH010000500.1 GCA_938008425.1 uncultured Planctomycetaceae bacterium
GGACTTCGGCGTTGTCGGCTCGGTCTTATAGACTGCTTTGGGACCGGCGGCTTTGACAGGCGGCACGGGGGCGGCGACCGCCGGTCTTCGGGGCTCCGCCGAAGTTCCCTGCGACACGTCATAGTCAAATGACTCCGGGTTCCATCGGGCGGTCAGAGACTGCGGCTGTTCTCCCTTTACGCGAACATCGAGTGTGATTTCATCCGTCGGGGCCTTGATTTTTTTCGGATTCGACGAGACCTTCGTCTTGGCTCCAGACGAGTGATTACCCAGTCGATCGACGACGGCCTGCCGGGCGTTGTTCTGTTCCGTGACGAGCAGTTCTCCGAGCGAAGATTCGGCGTCGGTCCACTTCCCAAAGAGCGAAATGCGCTCGGCCGAAGCGAATTCGCCCTTGAAACTCTGAAGGTTGACGGTCCGCTTGTCGCGCGGGTGAGTCAGGAAAAGGCGGCCGCTGAAGTTGACGAGTTTCGGAATGGAATTGGAATCCGCCTTATCGATCGCGACCTCGGCGTTTATCTGCTGGGCGTAGGCGGCGAGCAGCGGTACATCAGCCAGGGCGGTTCGCAACACGGTCGCACGGGCCATGGCGACGACGCGATCCATCAGCGGATCGGTGAGTGCCGCCGGCGTCGACATCGTCCACGCCAGTGTTCGAGGGTCCCAGAGCAGCGGCACCTCGAGAGGCGGGGCTTTTCCCTTGGTCAGCGTGAAAGCGCCCTTCGCTTCGCGACCTGATTCCGCAGGCGAGAGCTTGAACGCCACTTCGGGGAAGAGTCCCTTTCGAAGTCCATCCACAATGGCCGTCGGCCCCGCCGCCTGTCGCGACTTCAGAAATGATTGCAGCGCCTTGAGGATCGCCTTGCCGGTTTCGCCGTCGGTGTCGAGCAGCGCCTGGTCCTTAAGTGAAAGGTCATATTCGAAGGGAATCTGCACGCCATCCGATGACTTCGAGTCTGATTCGGGAATGGCGGAGAGGACCATGACTGCCTTTCCACGGTCCATGCTGTCGTCGGAGGTGACTTGATCGCTGTCAATCGCAATTCGCAGTGCCGCGATGTCGATCAGGCCGGAAAACCGGGCTTCGACGGCTTTCTTGAGGTGCGACCGTACGGCGCGCTCGATGGCGTCCGCGTGATTCTGGAGTTGAAGGAAGACATCCTCGCCGATGTGCAGCGTGCATTCATCCAGCAGCTTCTCGGCCTGCTCAAGCAACTGGTCCGGCCAGTGCTCAAGGTGTGGTCTGTCGTTGATGATCTCTATCGCTCGACCGAACGCCTTGATGCGCGCCGCCTGTTTGGCTTCGTCGAGCCAGTGTCTGGCTTGTTCGTGCTGGCCCCGAATGACTTTGAGCGTTTCGCGGATGTCGCGCTCGTGGCGCCGAACGACCTCGACCACGTCCTTGGGCCAGTGGTCGATCGCGGGCTTGGAATTCAGGCGTTTCTCGGCTTCGATCCAGTTGTTCTGGCCGATGGCGCCCTCGATCAGCGTGAGCCATTTTCGCGCGGCCTCTTCGTCATCGAGGCGTTTGATTTCGACGGCGAGCGCACGTTCAAGCGGTTCACTTGCCTTGACGATTTCCTTCGGCCAGTAGGTGAGCGTCGGCTTCTTGCGAGCCTGCTCGCGCGCCTCCAGCCAGTTCTGGGCCTTGATCGCCGATTCGAACGGGGCGAACCATTTCGCCGCGGCCTCGCGGTCTGCTTCGATAGCCGCCTGCTTACGCTCCGATTCACTGAATTCATCGAGCCTGGCCCGGATCTGATCGACCCGATCAGAGATCGCCTTGGGCCATTCACTGACGGCAGGCGGTGCGGCAAGCCCCCGTTCGAGTTCGGTCCACTGCTTTGCGGCGAGATGGGCCTCCATCGCTTCGAGCCAGCGCTTCGCCGCGATCTGCTCCTGCTTTCGGGCGATGGCATCGAAGTCGACTTTGGGGGTGAATTCCTTAATGACCTCGGCGACGTCGTCGATGCGCGGACGATCCTTCGGCAGACGTGCCAGCATTCGGTCCAGCATCTTGCAAAGCTGTTGGGCACCGGGGTTCGCTGCGTCGAGGAGGTCCGGACGTCGCATGGGTGCGGCGAGCGCGGAGGCCATCATCCGCGACATATCGACAATGCGGTGGGCCTCGGGGTAATCGGCCAGAAACGGGTGCGAGTGTTGCGCGAAGAGGGCGATGAGGATACCGGCGGCGACGATGTCGGAGCCGGACTCGAATGTCGCGAGCATGCGCTCGCCGTGATCCATCGATGCGGCGTACTTCTCGGGGTCGACGAATCCGCAAATGCGGTCGTCCCTTTCATACTCGGCCTCCGAAAGCACTTCCCAGGCCCCGGTAATGATCGGCCCGTCCTTCGCGGCCGGCGAAGGGCGCACCGCGAGATTCAGGTAGCTCTCAACCCCGAGGGCCTCGCAGATCGCCGGCGCGAATTGAAAATCCGTCAGCTTCCAGATTCCGTCAGCGGATTTCAGGAGCACCCCAGGATTGATTCCGCCATGAACCGGGGCGATGCCCGTGCCCGATGCGGCGTGAGCGACACGCAGCGCATCGACGATTCCACAACCGACGCCCAGCACATCGTTGACGTCGGCGGCGGGTGCGTTGTCCGTGTAGAGCGCGCCGATGTCGATCGGTTCGGCCGGTTCGTGCTCAATGGAAAAGGACTCCGCGTCTTCGGACATGACCCCATAGAATCGAAGCACATGCGGGGACTGGGCCGCCAGCTTGTTCTGGAACGCGATGGCGCCGGACAGGAGTTTGGCCAGCGTTGCGCGCGCGGCGTCATCCAGGTTCTGAGGCTTGAGAATGATTCTGCGAAACGATTGAGCCATGAACCCGCACTTGGGGCGAAGGTCGCCTCACCGTTCTTGTGGAGCGGCGACCCGCTTGTATAATCGCGCCGACGACGCCGGCGTCCGCGAAGGTCGTTCCTAAGTGACTGTCGCACGAAGGTCTGCGTCTTGACGACCATTATCGTAATCGCGACCGACTCCGCCAGTGCGCCCGCGAATGTGGCTCGACTTGGTCGGCAGCCAAGGTGCGCGGCACGCGTTCGCGTTGTCTGGTTGACGAATCTTCGCCCCCGACGGCGGGACCGGAACGGAGTCTCAGCGGTATCGCGGGCGAAGAGTTGGTAAACTGCAGGGTATAGGAAACCGGTGAGTCAAATTCTTGAGAATCCGGACGGCGGTTCGTCGGGGCAGGTCTCTCCCGACCTGGTGAGTCGTTTGCGCAGCGAACTGCTCGACATTGGCGAGTCGGACCGATACAGACTGTTTTCATCGCTTCTGGCGGAATTGGCCGAGCATCAGCAGACCCGCGGCAACGGGCGCGAATCCGCAGAACAGGCCGCCGCGGCCCACAAGAAACTTCAGGCGTCCGCCGAAGAGGCGGCCACGCTCCGGCATGAAATCGCGACGCTCAAGGCCGATCTCGAACACCATGCGAAACAACTTGGCAACGAGGCGTCGAGAAACCAGGAATTTCGAAAGACGATCGAATCGCAGCGGCAGCAGTTGGAAGAGTTCCGGAAGAAGATCGGCGACATGGAGGCCGAGCTGGTCGCCAAGAATTCCGCCCTCCACAAAGCCGAGACGGCCGCCGAGCAGTTCGTCGCCCACACCCCGTTCGGGTTGGGCGCGGT
>CALLKH010000501.1 GCA_938008425.1 uncultured Planctomycetaceae bacterium
CCCGCAGTTCCGGGTCCGACTTTGCAATGATCTCAAAGGCATTGTTGACCAGCGGAACCGGCAAATCCAGTTCGCGGGCCAGCGTGCCCGCTGAAAGGCTGCCCGTCAGCAGATCGACGCGGCGCGACTCGATCTCACGCTTCACGCGGCTGAGCTTCTGTGTGACCTCCTCCGGGTCGAACAATTTCACCAGCCGCGGGTCCAATCGCGGATCGGCCGACACGATTTTCCACCCGCCGTCGTCGCGCGGGGCGCAGAGCACGAGTTTGACGTTCGGCAGTTGCGGCGGGTGCGACCAGACATCGTCTTCGAATCCGCTGGGGCTGCACACGCCGATGACATGCACCGCCTTGGCGTCGCTCACGAGGCCGCTGACGTGTTCGAGCAGCTGCGACTTGGTGACCGGGCCGGGACCGACGCCGGACGTGTCCGTATCGAGCAGGGGGCCGGGCGGGGCGACGACGGTCGCCACCGTGACACTCTTGACGCGCTTGCCGAACAGCCACCGCCGTTCATAGCCGCGGATCATCACCGTCTTCTGATGCGGAAGCTGATTAAACCTCGCCCGGTCGTAGATTCGCCGATCGACCATGGCGGCGCGGACGCGCTCCCCGTGGTCCATCTCCTCGCGCTGAAACCAGGCGCCGGCGATGAATCGGCTGCCGGCCGCCTTGATGTTCGTGGAGACACCGGCGAGGTAGCTCGATTCGACTTCTTTCGCGTTTTCGGCTGCGGTTTTCATACCTACCTTATCGGGCGTACTTTAACGCGCCCGCCACTACCATCATAACCTCTCTTGGACTTGTATCGGGAAGCGGAAATATCGAATTCCAAATCGGGAATTCTGATGTGAGATTGTGGGCGCCGGCCGCCTGAGCCGCCCCTGGCGCGGTTCGAAGGTTCAATCGACCGAGACGTCGATCGGCCCCTGTAATTGATGGCCGCACCGCCGACAATATCGGGCGCGATGCGGATTGACCGTGCGACAATGGTGATTTCCGCAGCTAATCAGAGTCGGCAGCGAACGGCTGAGGTGAATGAGCCGGTCCATCGTAACAGTCTTTTTCGGGCGGGTGCTGTCTCCCAACCACAGGTATAGCATGAAGGCGATCGTGGGCACCACGGTCATGCCAAACGCAATCACCGTCATCCAACCGGACGAGTTGAAGACAACCATGGCACGCTACCCCGCATCATCAGGCAACGGCGTTCCACAGAAGACGCAGTACTTGTCATCCGGCGACGGATACGACGCGCAGTGCAGGCAGCGCCGCGGATTCTGCACGACCTGCTGGCCGCACTGGATGCAATAATTGTCCCCGCGATCGACGCGGGTGTTGCACGACGGACACCGCTCAGGCCAATGCATGCCGACAGGCGTGATCGCCGCGCCGCGGCCATCCGGGCCGTAGTACGGCGGATTCTTCGCCGGTGGGAACGCGACCAGCACCTCCTCGCGCGGCGCAAAGGGCGAGCCGCCGCGTGCGACCGGCGGAACGCTCGACGCTTCGATCTCCTTCAGCGCCTCGGCCGCGCTGGCGAACCGGCGCTCCTTGCGCGTGTACATCTTCGCGTAGATTTTGTCGACCCATGTCGGCAGACCGTCACGCACGTCCGACGGCATGTCGCTGCCGCTCGGCCGCTCGCCGGTGATCATTTCGAAGAGCACGATCCCGACTGAATAGAGATCGCTCTTGGCGTCGGTCGGCTTGCCGTCGCGCTGCTCGGGCGACATGTAGGCGAGCGTGCCCGAGATGCTCTTGCCGTCTTCGGCGACGAGGCTGCCCGATTGCATGATGCTTTGCGTCGTCACCTGGCCGATGTGGCCGAGGCCGAAGTCGGTCACCTTGACATCGGCGATGGTCAGCGACTCGGCGTCTTCCTGATGGCCGCGGGCGATGAGAATGTTGGCGGGCTTGATGTCGCGGTGGATCACGCCGGCGGTGTGGGCGTGGTCGAGGGCCGCGAGCACACCCTTGATGATGCTCTGGGCGGCGCGGATCGGCAGGCCCTTGGGATGATTGTTGATCAGGTCGCGAAGGGAGCAGCCCTCGACGAACTCCATGACCAGGT
>CALLKH010000502.1 GCA_938008425.1 uncultured Planctomycetaceae bacterium
AGGGCGAAGAGGGCCAGAAGGGCCAGCGGCGTGGTGATGAAAAGGCTGGTTCCGAAGGAGTTTTCCTCCTCGACGCGCAGGGCCACCGGGGAGAATTCCGCCACCTCAGGCGGGGCGGCGAAGATGAACCATGCGTTGTCGCGGATGAAATGGTGCGAAAAGGTTCCGTGCTCGTTCAGGCGATTGATGACGTAGGCGCCGGGGTCGTGGCCGACGTAAATGTTCTGGTAGCCGAAATCGAGGGCGTGGCCGAACTTGGCGTGGTTGAGCCAAAGCAGTGGGGCGGCGATGAGGCCCAGTCCGGCGACGGCCAGCGCGGCGTGCTTCATGCCGCCGCGACGCCAGGCGACCCAGACGAGGCCGATGCCGAAGAGGAAGGTCATCTGGCGCGTGTATGTGGCGATGGCGAGCCCGATGAGCGCGGGCCAGGTTCGTCGGCGGCCGAGCATTTCAGCGGCGAAGATGAGCAGGCCGATCTGCGAAAGAACGTGGTTCAGCTGGCCCAGCAGGCCGGTGCCCGCGGCGACGAGATTCGGCAAAACGGCGGTGCCGCCGATCCAGGCAAACGTGAGCAGCGCCGCCCACGCCGAGTCGCCGATGCGACTGCGAAAGACGAGATACCCCGTGAGCAGGAGCGGCCAATAGACGAGCCACACATACGTCCACGGCGACCAGGTGCCCTCCGGCAGGCCGAGCAGGTCGTGGTGGATCGGGTGCAGCGCGACGGTGAGCATCGCGATGAGCGGCGGGAACACGTTGTAGCAGCGGTCTTCGCCGGTGACGGGATCCTTGACGTAGGCGGTGTCCCAGTTGCGTTCGTTGATCTCGGCGGGGTTCTTGCCGGTCGCGGGGATGTTGAGCCGGCCGTTGAGCCAGGCGACGCCCTCGAGCACGGCCGCATTGCCGCTGCCGGTGCCGTCGGCCTTGAACGTCGCCGCGAGTTCCCACTGTGATAGCTTGATCTTGTGGCCGAACGCGACCTGCACGGCGACGGCGAGCAGCAGGAAGCAGCCGATCGACTTGAGGCGGGATTCTCGCGGCGTGAGGGCCGGTGCATCGCCGGGTCTTGTCGAATGCGGGACCGGACCTTCGCTTCCGGAGTTGGAATATACGATGACCGGATGAACATCGTTGCCGGTGGGCGGGCGTGGATTTGAATCGGGCTGGGACATCGGTGGACTGATTATACCGCCGCGATGCCGATCGATCGCGGTGTCGCCGATATGCGGACGCTGGGCGATTACGTCTCCACGACGGGCGCCTCGGGCTCGCCCTGAAGCTTCGAAACCACGGCACAGGCCGTCATGTCGCCCCAGATGTTGACGGTGGTTCGGAACATGTCGAGCGGGCGATCGACCGCGAGAATGAGCCCGACGCCGGCCAGCGGCAGATTCACCGCCGACAGAACGACGACCATCATCACGGTGCCGGCGTGCGGAATGCCCGCGGCGCCGACGCTGGCGAGGAGGGCGGTGAAGGCGACGATGGCCTGCTGGCCGAAGGTGAGCTCGTAGCCGGTGACCTGTCCGATGAAGAGGACCGCGGCGGCCTCGTAGAGCGCGGTGCCGTCCATGTTGATGGTGGCGCCGAGGGGAAGTACGAAGGAACTGACGCGGTTTGAAATGCCGGCGCGCTCCTCGACGCAGTTCATGGAGATGGGCAGGGTGCCGTTGCTGCTGGCGGTGGAGAAGCCGGTGAGCAGGGCGGGGGACATCTGCTTGGCGTATTCCAGCGGCGAGCGTTTGGCGAGGAACTTGAGTATGAGCGGCATGGTGATCATGCTGTGAATGCTGAGCCCGAGGGCCACGGTGATGACATACCACCCGAGCGAAACGAAGACATCGAGCCCCTTGCCGGCAGAGGCATAGAGCATGAAGCCGAGTACGCCGATCGGCGCGAGGTGGATGATGAACATCGTCATTTTCATCATGACTTCAAACCCGGCGTTAAAGAACCGGGTGAGCAGCTTGCCGTGGTCGCCCCCGACGACGGTGATGAAGATGCCGAACAGCAGGGCAAAGAAGATGACGCCGAGGATGGACGTGTTGCCGGGATCGGACAGCGACGCGAATGGATTTGACGGGATGAGATTGAACACCTGGTTCCAGAGGATCTCCCCGACGCCCTGGTCCTCGGCGATGAATTGAACCGGCGCCGCCTCGGCGGAATCTTCAATCAGATCGAGCTTGGCATGTCGTCCGGGATTGATGATATTGAACAGCGCGACGCCGGTGAAGATCGCGATCGCGCTCGTGCAGATGTAGAAGACCAGCGTCCGTCCGCCAAGTCGGCCGAGGCCTTCGAGGCTGCCACTGCTGGTGACGCCGGAGATGAGCGAGCAGAGAATGAGTGGGGCGACGACCATCGAGAGCAGGCGAAGAAACACGTCTCCGGCCATCTTTCCATACGCGGCAATGGTTCGCGGCCAGTAGCCGCCGGTTTGCACCGTAAAATGCTCGGCGGTCCGGCGGAGAATATACGACTCACGGATGCCATCCACCCGCCACCGCCGGCCTTCGCGTTCCTCCACGACCTTTGACGCGTCGCCGAGCCGAACCTTGGAGAGCTCGGGCCGCTGAAAGAGCGCCTGCAACTCCTCGGACAGTGGGCCGGCCGTTGGCGTCGGGGCATCGGCGATCGGCAGCTCGATGAGTGTTTGCGGCCCGGCGAGAATATTGAGCGGCAGGCCGACACCCGCGCCGAGGACCATGGCGATCAGGATCTGGTGATGCAGTTTGAGTTTCATCCGGGCGATTGTACGGTCCGGATTCTGGAATTCACGCGGAAAACCCGTGATTCATCCGGGCGGCGAATTGGCCAAGCGTTCCCCGTCAGCGCTACGACAGGGGCCCGGTGCCTCAAGGCTTGCGAATCAGCAACGGCGCGGTGTCTCGCGCTTCGATCTTCTGCTTGAACTCGGTCTTGCCGTCTTGTCTCTTGAGAACCAGTTCTACCGTCGGCGGTGTGGCGGTGGTGTCGAAGCGAAGCAGGCCGAAGTTGGGGCCGGTCGTGTAGGATCGGACGCGATCGCCGTTGGGAATCTTGTCACCCTGTTTGAAGGTGTCGTTCGCCAGCGGCGAACTGGTCAGTTCCCAGAGATCGTCACCTTTTCCCTTCGGATCCTTTCGCCGGACGAGTTCGGCGAAGTGACGATCGCCGGCCAGGAAGATGACGCCTTGAATTCGTTCATCCCAGAGCCATCGAAGGAACGCGTCGCGCTCGGGTCGAAACTGAACGCCCCAGCTTTCGTGCGGATGCGTATCGGAGATCATCTGGTTGCCGTTTACGACCAGCTTGAAGGTCGCGGAGGACGCCGACAGGCCGCCCTTCAGCCAGGCGAGCTGCTTTTCGCCGAACATGGTCTTGCTTGCGGATTCCGGGTCAAGATTGGGGTCGCGGTGGGTGCGATCATCGAGCATGAAGACATCGATGTCGCCCCATGAGAACTGGTAATAGCAACCCGGGGCGTCAGGCAGGCCGTAGTCGTTCGGGAAATAGGTCTGAAGTGCCTCCAGTGCGACATCTTTCCATGTCCAATGCCGGTCGGCGTTGTTTGGGCCGTAGTCGTGGTCGTCCCAGATCGCGTAGGAGACGGTCGAACGAAGCAGACGCTGCATGTCGGGCAGCCGGCGTTCGCGATCGTAAGTGTCGCAGTACAGTTTGAAGACTTCGTCGCGCGTCTTCGGATAGGCGGCCGGATCGCTGGGCAGGTACATGTTGTCGCCGATGAACAGGAAGCAGTCCGGCTGTTCGTCGGCGATGGCGGACCAGATCGGCTGCTTTTCCGCGAATTTCTCCTGGTGGGAGCACGAGCCGAACGCGATCTTGTATCGGCCGGCCCTGCCCGGCTCGGCCGGTGGCTTGAGTCTGCATTGAATCGGTTCGGCCAGACGTAGGCCGGCTTCGTTCGTGAAATTCAGCTCGACCTGCTGAGTCTGACCGGGCGAAGTCGGAATGAGGCCGGTGAAGATGTGTCGATCTTTTTGCCCGGCATGGGTCGGCGAGTCCTTTGGATGGATTCCTTCTAAGAGAATCGGACTGGGGCCGCTTGGGCGGATGAGCGACAGGTGACCATCGCTGTCTGTCTGAACCCAGACGACCACGCCGCGCGGCGTCCCGGTGAACATGGGCCCGGCGATGATCCTCGGCGGCTCGCCGGCGAAGCCGAATGCGCTCGGCCATAGGATGGCCGCGAAGACCAGCATCGCGAAGGTCTGGCGGGCGCGTTTGAGTCTGTTCATCGCAGTACTTCCCCTCGGCCATTCAATCGATCAATGGTGTTCCCACGGCCCGCATATGCACTCGAACGGAAATGCGATCGCGGGTGTTCGCGCGTGACTCTCTTGTCGGCCGGTCGCGGCTCAGGCGGAATTGCGGGTGACTGTGCGATCCTATGCAGTTCAGGCCAGTCCGGCATGATATCTCAGCCCAAGCTGAAGAATGCGATGGAGCAGTGCCTCGTATCCAAGCCCCGCGGCATCGGCCGATTCGGCGAAGTCCTCGCCGTAGGCCAGCTGCGGATTGGGGTTGGATTCAATCACCACGATCCGGCCGTCCGGGCGAAGCCGGAGATCCAATCGGGCGTACCCGCTTTGATTCAACGCCCGATAGGCGCGCTTGCAGATCCTGGTGATGTGCGAGGCCTGCGCTTCGGTGAGATCGTCCGCCGGGCCGGTTCGGATGCCCGCCTTTTTCTGGTAGTTATGATCCCACTTCATCCGGCTGGTGGCGATCTTTGGCGCGCCGTCAGGCAGGTTGTCGAAGAACATTTCCCAGATGGGCAGCGCTTCGATTCGATGATTGCCGACGAGGCCCATGTACATCTCGCGGCCTTCGATGAACTCCTCCACGATGGCATCGGTCTTGAGCTGCTCGTGGACGAATTCGATCCGCTCCTTCAGCTTCTCGTCGTCGTAAACGACCGAGGCCTGGGCGATGCCGACCGATCCATGTTCGGTCGCGGATTTGACGATCAGCGGAAACGTCATTCGGGTCGGCCGCTTCGGCTTGCGGCCGAGCTGGGCGACCCAGAAGTCTGGCACGGGAATGCGATGGTATCTGAGAATTTTTCGCTGCAGCGCCTTGCTCGTGGCGAACATCAGCCCGCGCGGGTTGCAGCCCGTGTAGCTCTGATGGATGAGCTCAAGGTAGCCGAGCACGTAGGGCACGTAGGTGTCGAGCCCGCGAAACTCCTCGAGCAAGTTGAAAACGATGTGCGGATCGCGACGGCGAAGGGCGTCGCGGATGGTGCCGATTTCATCGCCGACGCCGAGCGAATGGGCCTCGTGCCCCATGTTGTGCAGCGTCGCAAGGACGTCGTACTCGGTTTTCCACAGGGCCATGTCCTTGTCATCGATGCCCTCGATGTTGTCCGGAGGGACGCAGGCTTCGTGCATCATGACGAGGATTCTGAGTTTCTTCATGGGTGTCGCGTGTGCGCCTCCCTGAATGGACCGATCGGCGTCGCCCGCGGGTCGGCCGATTGCGGCGAATCATAACATAAGTCGATGGCGGCCGTCGTGGATATAGTTCATCGCCTGAACCGCCAGCATGACGGTGGCCTCAACCTCGGTCTGCTGCGGCGGCCGGTTCAATCGCAGATTCAGCTCGCGACAGCGGGCGATCATTTCCTTGAGCACCTGGTCGATGGTGTACTGATAAGCGCCCGTCCAACGCGCGGCCAGTCGCCGCAAATGCGGCCGGACGCGGCGAAGAAACGCCGCCGCGGTTTCATTCTCGGCGAATTCGGGCTTGTCGGAAAAGAGCTTTCGCAGGTCGCGATCATAGAAATCGGGGTAGTCGGTGCCGTAGCGGTCGCGCTTCTCATCGTAGTGATCCCGAAGCGTGAGCCGCGAGCGGTAGATCGGTTCGGCCTGCTGGTGCGATTGCAGAATTGGCGACTTCCCCGCGATCTCATTCATCAGCCAGTCGACGTATTCAAGCTTCTTGAGCGCCGGCCACTTCTCATAGCGCTGCCGCCACTGCGATGTCGGCGAGAGCCAGACTGCGAAGGTCTCGGCGAAGTCCTCCGACGGATGGGCCTGCGCGTACCAGTATTCAATGTGCATCACATAGCTCTTGCTATGCGGCCGGGGCTGGTAGAAATCAGGGTACTTCTGCGACGACCTGCCGAAGACCTTTCGCCAGTCAGGGCGACGGTGAAGATTGAAGGCATTGTCGATTGCGTGGCCGACTTCGTGACGGAGGATTTTCAAACAGGATTCGGCCGTGCTGCCCTCGGCGGTGAGCATGAGGCTCTTTTCGAGCTGCACAAGGCGCGGATGGGCGAGATAGAACGGAATGGAGACGCCCGGCACGCCGTCGGGTGTAAACCACTCGGTGGAGAGCCAGAAGTGCGGCTTGAACTTGAGATTCCGCGCCTTGAGCTCCTGATGCACCACGCGAATGTGTTTTTCGAGATCGGTTCCGTCGATGCGCAGGCCCAGATCACAGAACCGCTTGTCGAGCAGTTCTTCGTCTGAAAGCTGCGCCCACGAATCATCGGGGCGTTTGGGGGAAGGGCGTGGCGGCTCGGAACTCATGACGACCTTTCTCGCACGGGTCGGGTGCGTCAGCCTTGAAGAGCGGTATCCTGTGACACGACGCCTTCGAGTTCAAGCCTGAGCGTTTCCCGCGGCCTGAGATTCGGCTGCGGGCAATTGTGATCGGGCTTCGCCGGCGTCACTTGAAGCCGCCAGCCGGCTGCCTTCGGTGCGGGCGCGGCGCGGATCGGTCCTGTGTAAGATAGGGCGGGAGTTTCGCGGGGCGAAAGTCGTCCACCGGTGGAATCGAGTGAGTGAGTCCGGACAGTTGAACGAGTCAGAATCGATATCCGCACATCATCAGCGAACGCTTCCTGGGCGGCTGGTTGAAGTGGAACCCGCCCGTCGGAAGCCCTGGGTTCATGGACTCCTTCTGCTCGCCGCAGCAATCGCCGCCTACGCCAACAGCTTCGATGTACCGTTTCTCTTCGACGACAAGTCCGCCATCGAGGACAGTCCCTATATTCGATCGCTCTGGCCGCTCGATCGGGCGATGTCGGCGCTGCCGCAATCGACCGGGGCGGGCCGGCCGATTCTGAACCTCTCGCTCGCGATCAATTACCACTTCGGCGGACTGCGGGTCTGGGGCTATCACGCGGTCAATCTGGGAATTCACATCGCGGTCGGCTGGGTGCTTTATGGCCTCATTCGCCGGACGCTTCAACTCCCTTCGATGCGCGGTCGATTCGGCCAGGCGTCCCATGATCTCGCGTTCGCGGCGGCGCTGCTCTGGCTGGTGCATCCGATTCAAACGGAGAGCGTGACCTACATCGTGCAGCGGGCCGAATCGATCGCGGCGTTGTTCTACACACTGACGATCTATGCCGCCTTGCGCGGCTCGACCGGCGGCGGCCGGGGGTGGTTGTGGGTCGCAATTCTGTCGTCTTCGCTGGGAATGGCGTCGAAAGAGACGCTGGCGACCGCGCCGCTGATGGTTCTCTTCCACGACCGATTCTTCAACGCCGGGTCCTTTCGTGCGGCGTTTGAAAGGCGTGGCAAATTCTACGGCGGTCTTGCGGCGACGTGGATCATCCTCGCGACCATCATGGCCACGGGACCGCGTTCTGATACCGCGGGATTCGGAGAGAACCTGTACTCACCGTGGGACTATGCCCTGGGACAGTTCGGCGTGGTTCTGCACTACCTCAAACTCATCGTGTATCCCGCGCGGCTGTGTCTCGACTATGCGTGGCCGTTGCCGGAGTCGATTGGCGATGTAGCCGGGGCGATGGCGATCATTCTGGCGCTGCTCGCGGCGTCCGCTTGGGGGTTCGCGCGGCGGGCTGCGTGGGCTTATTGTGCTTGCTGGTTCTTCATCATTCTCTCGCCGACGTCGACCATCGTCCCCATTGCCGACCTCGCGTTCGAGCATCGGGTCTATCTGCCGATGGCGGGGCTGACGACGCTGTTGGTGTGCGGAGTCTACGGGCTCGTGCGACGCTCGCGGCCATCGACAGATGCCCGGAGTGGGGAGTCATCTCCACTTTCAACCGCATCATCGCTGCCGCTGAATCTCGCCGCGTGGGCCGTGGTGTTATCGACGGCCGGCGTCCTCGGCTGGCGGACTCACGCTCGCAACGAGACCTATCGCTCCGAACTCTCGATCTGGTCCGACACCGTCGAGCAGCGGCGGGAGAATTCGAGGGCGGTCTACAATCTTGCATGGGCCCAGTTCAAACGCGGTGACGTCGAGGCGGCCGAGAGGGGCCTGCGCCGAGCCATCGAGATTAACCCCGAATATGCAGCGCCGCGGGGCGTGCTCGCCGTCTTGCTGAGCAACGCCGGCCGTCACGAGGAGGGACTGGTCGAGGCGTGGCGGGCCGCCGAACTGGAACCCAAGGTGGCGGAGAACCTGTATAACGTCGGACTGATCCTCTCCCGCGTCGGCCGCGACGAGGAGGCGGCAGGCGCCTATCGCCGCGCGATCGAACTTCAGCCGGACTACGCCGGCGCGTATTACAACCTTGGCAACATCGAGATTCGCGCGAAAAGATGGCCGGAGGCGGCGGCGTACTTCACACGGGCAATCGAACTCGATCCTCTTGCGATCGGTGCGCGGTTCAATCTTGCGGGAATCATGGCCCAGTCTGGGCGGCGCGACGATGCGAACCGGCTGATGGCCGAGGCGCTCGCGATCGCTCGCGAGCAGGCGGCCCGCGCCCGGGGGGAAGAGCGCCTCCGGGAGGCGCTGGAATTGCAGGAGAAAGTCGTGCAGATTCGGCCGCAGGACCCCGGGGAGCGACTGCAACTCGCGAGGGACCTGGCCGATGTCGGCCGGAGTGCCGATGCTGTGGCACAATGCGAGGAGGCGATTCGACTCGGCGCGGGTGACGAGGCGCGGGCGCTTCGAAGGGCGATCGAATCCGGGACCTGACGGCTTTTCGGACGAATGACCCGGTGGTGCGGGTTCGACGACGGCCGATTTGCTTGCGGCCGACCATTCGGGGGTTTAGTCTGACTTTGTACCGCTTTCGGCGAAGCGTTGCCGAGCGGCCATGGGCAGGCGAATGACGACAGGCACAGAGGCTCGATGACCGACGAAGCACCCAAGCTGCCGACACCAGGCCTGGCGACGACCGAGCCCCAGTGGCGGGTGGTCCTTTCGTTCTCCCTTCTGCTTGTCGCGGTCTTCATCTGCTCCAGCCCGACCATTCGCATGTCGACGTGGCAGATTCCCGAGTGGAACCACGGATGGCAGGAGGCCAGGGCGTGGCACGACGGCCGGCTTGAAATAGCAAGCGACGTGCCATCGGCCAGCGCGGCGCGCGCGAGGGATTCCGTCTGGCTCGATGGCAAGGTCTACAATGTCTTTCCGCCGTTCTGGTCCTTCGTCTCGTACGCCGTCCAGTGGCTGACGCGGCTGCAGGCTCAGTGGGGCGAACTAACGCCGGCCGACGTCGAGACGTTCTACGTCCCTTGGTATGTCGCAATTGTGGCACTTCCGCTTCCCCTGGCCGGTTTCTGGGCGATTCGAAGGACCGGAATCTCCTCCGAATGGGCCGCGGTGCTGACCGCCTACTGGCTTCTCGGCACGCCGCTCTATCACCTGCTCTTCATGTGCAAAGACGGAGAAGTGAACACCATAAACCATGTCGTGAGCAACACGGCGCTGATGGTGATCGCCGGTGACGTCATCGGCCGGCGGCGCATCTGGCCGTCGGCGATCGGACTGGTGATCGGTCTCTGGACGAGGCAACTGACGTTTCTATTTCTGCCGGCGATCATATGGGCCGCGTGGCAGGACCCGGCGCGGCGAAAGCGCAGGCTGCCCGTCGTTGCGGCGGCAGCGATCGTCGGCGCGGGAGCCATCTTGACGCTCAATACCCTGAAGTTCGGGAGCCCCTTCGACTCCGGCTACGGCCGAATCTACGACGGTCGCGACGACCTCTATGCGCAGCGCTACCGGGCCTACGATCGTGCGTTCGATCCTCGTTACATTCCGCGGAATTTCATGTCGATGAATTTCGGCCTGCCGACGGTCGAGTTCTCGCGCATGCGGGTCATTCTGAACAGTTCGGCCGACGGCGTATCAATCTGGCTGACCTCGCCGCTGTTGCTCTACGGGCTCATTTTCACCCGGCGCTGGTGGCGGGATCCGGCTCGGCGGGCACTGATGCTCTCGTCGGGGCTAGTGATCGCGGGCCTGCTGATGTACCACACGACGGGCTCTGTGCAGCCGGGGATGTTCAGATTCGCCATGGACTTTGCACCGATATGGCTCGTTGTGATTGCGCCCAGGGTAATCGAGGGGCGTCACCGGACGGTGCTGGCGATCTGCATGGGTTGGAGCTTGCTCTATTTTCACCTATTGTGCAGCTCGTTCATCAGCGGCTGATGCCGGCTCCTGCACCAACTCTACTCGCACCAGCGGCGAAACTGATTTCACCTGAGACTTGCCTGATTGTCAGAGCCGCCCCGTCTCGGGGCGGTGTCATTGGGCGCGCGAGGTGATAAATCTGAAACAATAAGTCGGTACGATGCCAGTGCATCGCCACCGGGCTGAGACAGCCCGGCTCTGATTCGGGGCGGTGTCATTGGGCGCGCGAGGTGATGAATCTGAAACAACAAGTTGGTACGATGCCGGTGCATCACCACCGGGCTGAGACAGCCCGGCTCTGACTCGAGCGGGCGTGCATGGCGATATCGATGTGGTTCTGAACGGGCCTCGCAGTTCGCGATAGACCCATAAAGAAAAACCCCGGCGGTTTCCCGTCGGGGTCTCTCGTTGATCTCGTCTGATTCGATCGGGGCCGCCTTAGTCGACGACTTCGATTCCCATGTTGCGGGCCGTGCCGGCGACGATGCGCTTGCCGGATTCGATGCGGCCGTGGCAGTTGAGGTCGTGAAGCTTCTGCTTGGCGATGTCCGCCACCTGCGCCCAGGTCACCTTGCCGACCTTCTCGCGATGGGGCACGCCGGAGCCTTTTTCGATCTTCGCAGCCGCCATCAGCAGCACCGAGGCCGGGGGGCTCTTGATGATGAATGTAAAGGTGCGGTCGGCAAAGACGCTGACGACGGCCGTTACGGGCATGCCGTTCAGGTGCTTGGTCTTTTCGTTGAACTGCTGCACGAACTGACCGGGATTGACGCCGTACTGGCCGCACGCCGGGCCGATGGGCGGGGCCGGGGTCGCCTGACCGCCCTTGCCCTGAACCTTGAACACTGCCGTAGGTACTTTCTTCTTAGCCACGTTGATAACCTCTGTCGTTCTATCTTGTCACGGCGTCCGTGCGCTTTACTACTTATCTCTCATCCCGCCGGCATTTGCATCGGCGGGGCGTTGTTACTCGTCGTTGCCGGTCAGTTCGATCTGCCAGTACTCCAGCTCGATCGGGGTCGCCCGGCCGAAAATGGAGACGATGACGCGAACCTGGCCCTTGTCGGGGAAGACCTCGTCAATCTCGCCTTCGAAGTTTTCGAAGGGGCCTTCCTTGACCTTGATGCGGTCGCCTTTCTTCATGCCGGCCATTCCGGCAAGGGTCGGCTGTTCGGCCGACTTTTCGACGACCGCCAGCATCTTCTCAACGTCGTGCGGCTTCATGGGCGTTGGCTTGCCGTCGGAACCGATGAAGTCGCCGACGCTCATGGTTTCCTTGATCATGAACCAGATGTCTTCCGGAATGCTGCCGTCTTCCTCAACGAGCATTTCCACGAAGACGTAGCCGGGATAGAGCTTGCGATCGTAGACCTTCGCGACGCGGCCGCGCATCCGCTTCTCCCGCTGGGAGGGGACGAGAATGCGGCCGATGCGATCGTCGAGATGCTCGACGGTGACCTTTCGCTTGAGGGCCTCGCAGACCTGGTCCTCGCGATTGCTGGCGACGCGCAGGACGTACCAGAGCATGCCGGGCTTGGACGGCGTCATGGGATCCGCCGGATGGGCCGGATGCTCGGTCTGCGCAGCGCCGCCGCCGGTCTCATCGGACGCGGTCATGAGCGAGGTTGTCTTGAAATCCTTGATAAACACCATGAGTCCCTTCGTTCGCGGCCTGGTTGATCCGCGGTCGTCCGCTCCCCGGGGCGAATCAGAACATGTCCACCTTGAGAATGCCGATCCAACTGAAGAAGAGCATGAACAGAATGTCGACCACGAACAGGAGGATCGACATTGCGACGACGACGAAAATGACGACCTTCGTCGAGCCGATGATTTCCTTGCGGCTGGTCCAGTTGACCTTCTTCATTTCGCCTTCGGTGGCGATGAGGAAGTCGCAGGCCTTTCGATTCTTGCCAAGCACCCACACGAGGGGGATGCCGCACAAGACGATGACCACCAGCATGCCGATGATGGGGGCGATGATCCGGGCCGTATTCGTGGTGAAGTAGGCCTGCATCGTCTGGTAGATGAAATAGCCCGCCCAGCAGATCAGCGCTCCGGCCGAAATGCCGGACCAGAGGCGAATGTTCCTGCCCTGGGTGGGCTTGTAGAAATCAAGTAGACCGCCGCCCTCGGCTTTGCCGGCGGCATCGCGCGGCGCTCGTCCATCGGCGCCCTGAGCGGAGTTGGAAACCATGTCAGACACGGGCTTTTCCCTTTCTGCAAGCCCCACCGGCGAGTTGGAGCGTGAGCCGCCGTCATATTTGTTGCGATTGGCCATTGTGATTCCTGCCTGATAACCCTGTCGGCGTACTCCCAAGTTCGGTTGTCGCAATCAGGCGCGAAGGGACTCGAACCCCCAACCGCCGGTTT
>CALLKH010000503.1 GCA_938008425.1 uncultured Planctomycetaceae bacterium
ATGCAAGGATTGCGGCACCGGACGGTTCGGCCTTCTGAATGAGGCACAGCCACCCATCGCGGAGCACTCTACTTCCGCGAGTCACTATTGGCCTCGGCCTTTTCCTGTTTCGTCGTCAGAAGTCCGTCGAGACGAGCACGCAATGACTCAAAGATCTTTTCCAGCTCACGATCGTAACGCCCCGGCGCTCTCACCGGCGGCGTCGTTCCAGCCTGATCCCCGTCGCGTGATGGCTGCTCCTTGTCTTCCTTTTCCCTTTTTTCGCCGGGCTCGGCTGCGGCGGGCGCCTCTTTCTCCATTCGCCGCACAATCGGCTCCGCACGCTTTCGACAGTCCTTCAGAATGGCCCACGCGGCTTCAATTTGCGATTGACTCAGTTCAGGGGTCTCCAAGGGCTTTCCGGGCCGCCTCGCCTGATGGGAATGTTTGGCGATCCATCGCCGCACGTAGGCTTCCCAGAGATCCGGGGAGTAAGAAACCCCTTCCAATCCAAGCGACTCCAAGCCGGCACTCCACCAATTCGGATATTCACCCCGACCCATGGATCGGGCCTTCTTCTGATATGCCTCCAAGGGCGCGGGATCGATCTTGTTCTTGTGGGTACTCTGCCATTCCGCCGACGTCGCCACGGCTCCGTCCCCGAGGTAATACCCGAGCATGGTCTCGTACTTGCCGTTTGGTCCCGGGGTGACTTTCGTGACCGGCACGCCGGGCGGCACGCCCAGAATGTCGGGGCCGATTTTCGTCGGGTGTTGTTTGCGATCAAATTCAACCCGGGTGAACGTGACTTCCTCCCGAACGCCCATTCCGAGGGTGAAAACGCATCGTTCAGGCCACCACCGGCCGTCAAACTTGCCGTATGCGGCTTCCATGTGACGAATGCGCTTCCGCGAACCGTCGGGATTTACGCCGAACACACTGATTTCCACGATGGCATCGTCCCGTTGCGGATCGATTTTCCATTCGGTGACGGTTCCGGTCAGGTTCGTTTGGTCCTTCTCGTCTCGCGACGCCGAAACCACCAACAGCCCATCGACTTTTTTCTCCGACCAGACCCAATCGCCGCCTTTCAGTTCTTCGATGCAACGCGAAGGAGAATGGTTGGAGGTCACCGAGGTGGAGAGCCCCGCCGACCGCGGATCGAGCAGGTCGCCGGGGCTCCATCCACCAATCTTCATCTCCCGTGGATCATCAAGTTTCGCCAGGAGTCTCATTTCCCCATCGTGAATGGACCAATGGTCCTTCTCGTCATTGCAGCGAACGAATCGAGCCGGAGCGCATGCATAGGCCACGCCGAGAATCGGCAGGCAGGTACGGGGGTCGCGACTAACGATGCCGTCCTCGTCGCCGAACGTGGTCCAGTTGACATCGTGGCCTGCGAAGCGGGCTTCGCATCGTTGCAGGGGGCTGTGCAACGCGCTCGGCCGGTTCAGTCTGTACTCGTATTGAAAGTAAGCGGTCTTGAAGTCTTCCCGTCGTGCGTATGCCTTCTTCAATGACTCGGGAACGGACTTCTCCACCCCGTCGAAGCGGGCCAGTACGCACAGCACAAGCAATGTCGCACACATTGGAACACTCCTGTTGATTGAGTATGACCGCCGCCCGTCAACGGTTCGTTTGCCGAACGAAAACAATCTACCGCCGAAGAATTGCGGCGCATAGTAGAAAGACGATCAGGTCGGGTGACGCCGGCGAAGTTCGAAAGGGGGCGCCGTTCTCAAGCCACGGTCATGATTCATCCTTGGCCGTACGAATCCTGAAGCATGTCCAGGCAGGGGGCGGGTTAAGACTGAAGGGTCTGACGGTTAGGGTGTATGGGCCGCGCGGTTGATCTGGATTGCAGATTCCTGAGTCCAACATTCGGCCATCAAGTCCTTATGATCGCTCGATATCACACCCGAACCGCATGTTCGACTCACCGCCGTGCTGCCTGGTCCCTGGTACGGCAGATCACGCATTCGTCGGCGGGAAGTCGTCCCCGACCGGATGGGCGATCGGCACGCCGGGTTCCGCGGGCCAACTCCATCCAACCGACAGCGGCACGGCGACAGCGGGCGGCGGCGGGGCTTCATCGGGCGGCAGGGTCGGCAGCGTCATCGCGTGGGGTGCGTTCCGGAACATCTTCTTGTAATTGACGGTCTCATACCGGTCGCCCAGTCCTAGCCGACTGAGCAGCGCGCGACCCTCGCGCGCGAGCCGGGCCTCGATCAACTGCTTCATCGGTGGAAGATTCTGCCATCCTGCGCGAAAGGCGCTGCGCCAGGTAAAGGCAAACTTCCGGCCGCGGTCGCAGGGTACGAGAATGCCGTGTCTGACCTGGTGTTCAAACATGATCATGCACCCGCGAATAAAGTCATCGATCGCCTCCCTCGGCTTGGCCGGGCTGAGTACGCCGGGTGAACCGATCCATTCGAGGTGGCGACGATGGACGGCGTAGAGGAGCGGCAGGCTTCCAAGATTGGGAAGCCGCCAGACGCTCTGCTCCGGCCCGTGGTGAAAAACAATTGGTGTAGGAGCATTGCCAGTGTCCACCATGACGCCGTTTGCGCAGGTGGCAGTGAATTCAACGCTCATGAGTGCCGGGTTTGGCCCCAGGCTCATGTTGCAGATCGCCGCGGCGCTGTCGCCGGCCGTGACGTTTCGAAAGAGCGCCACGACGAGGGCGGTGCGGCCCTGAAGCCGCTCGATTCGGGTGTAGGCGACGGGCTCGAATCCGAGTGGTCTGAGCTGCTCCCAGGCGAAGGAGAAGAATGACCAGATCATTGGCGACGCGGCGGGGTCACCCGGCGTCAGATACTGGCCGTGTGCGTCTCTTGAAAACTTGATGCTAATCCGGAATAGGGCGGTGAAGATGATGAAGAAGAGCGGCGGATATATGATCACCCAGGCGAGGAACTGACTGATCGATTCAAGCGTCATGGGGTGTCTCTCCGGCAATGATCGATTCTGACGAACACTGAAAAACTGGTGTTCTTGTCACAGGCGATTTGTTTAGTCACCAGTGACAGCGGCGGCCCGCGCGCTGCGGGGCGACCGGCATCGGTCCCACGCCGACGATCATATCAGAATCCCCGGCCCGGTCCGCCGTCCAACACAGCCGATCGGCGAGATCCATTTAGAGCTGTGATGCCGCGCCGTCGTAGCTGATTCGCGGTCGAATCTCGACGTATGGGTCGCTCTGGACGGCTCGCCCTTGACGGATTCCCTGTGTTTTGCAACACTTTAAGGTCTGAAATTTCAGCAGGTTAACGAGTTTCGGCCCGCGAGCGTCCAACACCAGAAGGCGGACGACGGTCGGTCGGACCCCAACAACGACGAGGAAGCAGCACCGATGAGCAAGGTCAAGGCCACCGACATCCGCAAGGGTTTGACGCTGTACCATGAGAACGAACTTTTCATCGTTCATGAGTCCGATCGCGTCGCCAAGGGCAACTGGCGAAGTTACATGAACGTCAAGCTCAAGAACTTCAAGACCGGCAAGATCATGGACTTCCGGTTCAACATGGACGACCAGTTCGAGATTCCGTTCGTCGAGGACAAGCCGTTCGAGTTCCTCTACCGCGACGGCGACAACTACGTCCTCATGAATACCGACACCTTCGATCAGTTCATGGTCTCGCGCGACCTCATGCCCGATGCGGACAACTACCTCAAGGGCAACGAGAAGGTCCAGTGCAAACTGCTCAACGGCGACGTCGTCGGCGTTGAACTCCCCAACACGGTCGAACTCGAAGTGACTGACGCGCCGCCGGTCGTGAAGGGCGCCACCGCGACCAACCAGACCAAGGAAATCATCGTCGAGACCGGCTACAAGCTCCGTGCGCCGCCGTTCATCACGATCGGCGAGAAGATTCGCATTGACACCCGCACCGGCGAGTACATGTCGCGCGTCTAGCCGCGGCCGTGTCGATCCGCGCGACAAGTCAAGACTGACTCACGCCCCGACCGTACCCCGGCGGGGCGTTTTCATAGAAGCGGCCTTCTTGGCGGCTCCGTGGGGCACGGAGAAAACGGCGGAGGCCGGCATCGTTGTGAACAGCGGATGACGTTCGAAATGGCCAAACCCACATCGCCCGCCTGGCTTACCTATCTGATCCTCAGCGGAATCTTCGACCCGTTCTTCGGCCTCTTCGGCAAAATCGTGAGCTGCTTTACCGGCGGCCGTGTTCCGGCGCGAGCTGACACGCAGCAGCGTCGACGCCGCGGGCTGGCGCTGGTCCTCGGCGGAATCGAAGGACCGAGTCCTTACAACTACAACATGGCCCGCGGCCTGCTCAAGTCCGGCTATCGCGGCGCTGTCGTGCGCGACGACTGGAACGGCGGTATTCCATTCTGGCGATCGCTCGTGAATCTCATGTCGCCGGCACACCACGAACGCGAAGCGGCTCGGATCGTCAGACGAATTCTCGAGCACCGTCAGGAATTCCCTGATACGCCGATCGACATTGTCGCGCAGTCCGGCGGCTGCTGGATCACGGTTCGCGTACTTG
>CALLKH010000504.1 GCA_938008425.1 uncultured Planctomycetaceae bacterium
GTCGGGGCGAGGGCAGCGGTAACGGCAAGACGTCGGGTCGGGGCCACAAGGGCTCGGGTCAGCGCGCCGGCAGCCGCAAGTTCGAGTTGTATGAAGGCGGCATGTTCCCCTTCTATCGCCGCATTCCCAAGTTCGGCTTTTCGAACGTCTTGTTCCGCAAGGAATACCAGGTCGTGAACGTGTCGGTCATCGATGAGGTGTTCGACAACGGCACCCATGTGACGCCCGCCGAATTGCGGCTCAAGGGCCTGATTTCGGACGAGACCGGGCTGGTCAAGGTTCTCGGCACGGGCGACATCAAGAAGAAGTTCAAGATCGACGCCCATCGGTTCAGCGGCAGTGCCGCGTCCAAGATCGAGGCGGCCGGCGGAACTGCGAACTGGCTCGGACCCAAGCCGAAGAAGAAGTTTGTGAAGCGGCCGAAGCCGAAGGCTGAGGCGGCCGCTCCCGAAGGCAAGAAGAAGAAGTCGGCGCCGGATGACGCCGAGCCGGCAGCCAAGCCGGAAGGCAAGAAGAAGCCGAAATCCGGCGAGGCCGATGCGCCGGCGGCGGAAGAATGAGCCATCGCCGAACGCGGGACTCGGAACTCAGCCTCATAAGGGGCTGAGAGGCACGGCGGCAATTCCGCTGTGCCTTCGTCTGTTTCCGGGGCGCATCGCGACAAGTGTGATCTGGGCCGGAGCGAGGTGGCCGAACGACGCGGTTCGGTCGTTGTGAATCCAGGACGCGTTGGAGCAAACACGATGTTTGCGGCATTTCTCAACATCTTCAAAGTGCCCGAGCTCAGGAACAAGGTTCTGTTCACGCTCGCGCTGTTGGCCGTCTACCGGATCGGCTTCTACGTGCCGCTGCCGGGGATCAACCAGAACGAGCTGTCGGAGCACTTCGAGCGAATGAAGTCCGGCGGCGCGGATGGCGGTGCCAGCGGCGTCGAGCAGTTGACCGAATACTTCTCCATGTTCACGGGCGGTAATCTGCAGCAGAGCACGATCTTCGGCCTCGGCATCATGCCGTATATTTCGGCCTCGATTATCTTCCAGCTGCTCGGTACGGTCGTGCCGTCGCTGGAGAAGCTGCGCCAGGAAGGTCAGATCGGGCAGAAAAAGATACAAGAGTATACGAGATACGCGACGGTGCTGATTTGCATCATCCAGGCGGGCTTCTGGATCAACTACATCAAGTCCGCCAACCTGGTGCATCAGGACTTCAATGATTTCAGCAATAATCCGACCGCGACGCTGTGCTTCATGCTGATCGGCCTGATCGGCATGACCGCGGGCACGGTCTTCCTGATGTGGCTCGGCGAGCAGATCGACGAGTACGGCATCGGCAACGGCGTCAGCCTCATCATCATGGCGGGCATTCTCGCCCGCATGCCGACGGCCGTGTACTGGGTCATCCAGAACGCCTCGATGAACGTCAGCGGCGAAGCCCAGATGGGTCCCGCGAAGATTCTGTTCCTGATCGCCGCGTTCATCGGCGTGGTGGCGGGTTCGATTCTTATCACCCAGGGTCAGCGGCGCATTCCCATCCAGCAGGCCAAGCAGATGCGCGGTCGGCGAATGTACGGCGGCCAGCGGAACTATCTCCCGCTTCGCGTCAATCACGGCGGCGTGATGCCGATCATCTTCGCGA
The DNA here is from genome assembly GCA_938008425.1 of uncultured Planctomycetaceae bacterium. Lineage (GTDB taxonomy): Bacteria > Planctomycetota > Phycisphaerae > UBA1845 > UTPLA1 > JADJRI01. Next base: position 1,636 of record CALLKH010000504.1, read on the forward strand.
GCAGCCTCTTGATCTTCCCGGGTCTTCTCTTCGGCTGGCTCTCGGAGATGTTCCCGAACAGCACGTTTTTCGCCACGCTGGCCAACGAGTTTCATGGATCGAGCTTCTTGTACGCCCTCAGCTACATTGCTCTGATTTACTTCTTCTCCTACTTCTGGACGACCGTTCAGTTTCAGCCGAAGGAGATGGCCAACTCGCTCCGGGACAACGGCAGCTTTATCCCCGGTCTTCGGCCCGGCAAGCGAACGGCGGATTATCTCGAAACCGTCATGACACGAATCACCTACGTCGGCGCGGGCTTTCTCGCCCTGATCGCGATCATTCCGCAGCTGGTGGCTTCGGCCCTCGAAATTCCTTTTTCGGTGTCGTCGTTCCTCGGCGGAACGGGTTTGCTGATCGTCGTCAGCGTGGGTCTCGATCTGGTTCAGCGCGTTGAAGCGAACCTGATCATGCGAAATTACGGCGGTTTCCTTGGACCAGAAGGTGGAGGCCGTATCAAGGGAGCCTACGCGTGAACCTTGTCCTTCTCGGTCCGCCCGGCGCCGGAAAGGGAACGCAGGCCGCGCGGCTCGCGAAGGGCGGCGCGCTGTTGCACCTCTCCAGCGGCGACATTCTTCGCGCGGAGCGAAGGTCGCAGTCCGAGTTGGGTCGCAAGGCTCAGGAATACATGGATGCCGGCGGGCTGGTGCCCGACGATCTGATCCTCTCGATGATGATTCAGCACATCGGACGATCAGAATCCAAGGAATATCGCGGATTTCTGCTGGACGGCTTCCCGCGAACAGTCGCCCAGGCCCAGGGCCTGGATGTCCGGCTGTCGCAGAAAGCGCAGAAGCTCGATGCGGTGATCAGCATCGAGATCAAGGACGAAGTGGTCACGCGGCGGCTGACGGGGCGATGGTCCTGTCCGAATTGTGCCCGGGTGTATCACGAGGAGTTCTCGCCGCCCCGCAGCAAGGGGATGTGCGATGATTGCGGCCAGGAACTGGTTCGCCGAAAGGACGATGAGCCCGAGGTGGTGGCGGAGCGGCTTCGCACCTACCATGAATTGACGAAGCCTCTGGTCGCCTACTATCGCGACGAAGGCCTGCTTCGAACGGTTCAAGGCACGGGTACGGTTGACGAAGTGGGTGAGGCGATCCGCAAGGCTTGTCCCGGCTTATGAGAGACGCAATGCGACTCGGTCCACAGCGCGAACAACGGGCTCGACCCTCGTTGGCGGTACTCAAGAGTCCGCGCGAGATTGAGCTGATGCGCGCCGCCGGTCGCATCGTTCGCAAGGTTCTCGACCGAATGGGCGAGATGATTCGCCCCGGAATAGTGGTTCGCGAGCTGGGCGAAGAGGCGGATCGGATCATTCACGAGGCCGGGGCGGTCGCGCTCTTCAAGGGTGTGCGGACCCCGCAGACGAAATTCCCGTTCCCGTCGGCGATCTGCGCCAGTGTGAACGAAGAGGTGGTCCACGGCATCCCGAATGATCGGGTGCTCAAGGAAGGTGATATCATCAGCGTCGATTGCGGCGTTCGGCTGAAGGGTTATTGCGGCGATTCAGCCTTCACCTTCCCGGTGGGGCGGATTTCACAGCCCACCCAGACGCTGCTGGACGTCACGAAGGCCACTTTGGAGCTCTCCATCGCCGAAATGCGGCCCGGACGGCCCTGGAGCGAGGTCGCGGCGCTGATGCAGGAATACGTCGAATCACGGGGTTTCTCGGTGGTCCGGGAGTTTGTCGGCCACGGGATCGGTCAGGAAATGCATGAAGAACCGAAGGTTCCGAACTATACTGACCACCAGCAGCGAAAGCAGGATTTCGTCTTGGAGCCCGGTCTGGTGCTCGCCGTGGAACCCATGGTGAACGCCGGGGCAAGACATGTTAAACTGGGGGATTCGACCGGCTGGCCGCAAGTCACGAAGGACGGGCGGTGGTCGGCGCATTTTGAGCATACGGTCGCGGTGACGCCGACTGGCGTGGACGTTCTGACGGACGGCCGCTAGCGTCGGCGTTTCGGCGTTGGATAAGGATTAGAGGTGACAGGATGAAAGTTCGATCGAGCGTTCGACGAATTTGCGAGAACTGCAAGATTGTGAAGCGGAAGGGCGTCGTGCGGGTGATCTGCTCGTCGGATCCGCGGCATAAGCAGCGACAGGGTTAAACCAGACAAGAGTCTATTTGCGGAGCACACTGATGCCACGTATTGCCGGCGTCGACATTCCAAACGAGAAGCGAATCGTCATCGCCCTGAGCTACATCTACGGGATCGGCCCCGCCCACAGCGTGGCGATCCTGAAGGAAGCCGGGATCGACGAGAACATTCGCGCGAAGAACCTGACTGAAGACCAGATCAGCCACCTTGCGAGCATCATCGACCGGAACTACGTGGTCGAGGGTCAGCTTCGCCGGCAGGTCGCCCAGAACATCGCGCGGCTGCGCGACATTCAGTGCTACCGCGGCATTCGTCATCGCAAGGGGCTTCCGGTTCGCGGTCAGCGCACGCGCACCAATGCCCGGACGCGCAAGGGACCGAAGAAGACGGTCGCCGGCAAGAAGGGCGTCAAGGAACTGCGAAGCTAGAAATCGATGAGTACCGGTCCGCCGCGCCGCGCTTCCGCGGCGAAGCGAGCGGCCCGGCTGTCCGTGCCGGGATTTTCGGCACCGGAGGATATTGTTAAGTGGCGAAGGCGACGAAGAAAAAAGTTCGACGGCATGTGACGCGGGCGATCGCGTACATCCGCGCGACGTTCAACAACACCATGGTGACCATCACCGACTTCAACGGCGAGACGCTCTGCTGGTCTTCCGCCGGAACGGTGGGCTTCAAGGGCACCCGCAAGAGCACGCCGTTCGCGGCGCAGCGCGCGGGAGAGACGGCGGCGGCCGCGGCGCGGCGGTTCGGCGTCTCCGAGATCGAGGTCAAGGTCAAGGGCCCGGGCAGCGGGCGGGAGTCGGCGGTGTCCGGGCTTCAGTCCGGCGGCCTTCGGGTTCAGTCGATCGAGGACATCACGCCGCTTCCGCACAATGGCTGCCGGGCGCGTCGCAAGCGTCGCGTCTGATCGGCGGACATTTCCGGTGTGTGCCGTGCGATCGGCACCGCGATGCGATCGGCCTCTGCCGCGCCATCGCGATCATGGCCAGACAGTAACAGTCGAAAGACTGGCGTTCATAGATGGATGAGGGCTTCCGTCCGCGGGTGTGCGGCGAAGCGAAACAGGATGACGGCCCGAACCGCGGCGGCCAGGCGAGTGGGCTGCGAGCGCGTCCGACTGGATGCGGGCGGTTTGACGGCGAACGGAATGCGATAGTCGACGTGCACGCGACGTCGCATTCTTTTGTGAATGAATCGGTCCTGCGGGGCGCTGACCGGTCGTTCAGGAGGTTTGACTGATGAGGATTCGTTGGCGAGGTTTGGAACTCCCGACCCGTGTGATGCGCGATGATGCCGCCAGCCAGGGCAACTATGGGCGTTTCGTTGTGGAGCCGTTTGAGCGGGGATTCGGCACCACGGTTGGAAACAGTCTGCGGCGCATCTTGCTGTCGAGCCTGGAGGGCTCGGCCGTTTCCCACGTCCGGATCAAGGGCGTGGACCACGAGTTCATGACCATGCCGGGCGTCCTTGAGGACGTCACCGAGATCATTCTGAACATCAAGTCGCTCATCGTGAACCTCTCCACCGAGCAGTCGAAGACGATGCGCGTCAAGGTCAAGGGCGAGGCGGGCAAGACCGTCGAGGTTCGCGCCGCTTCGATCGAGGCCGATTCCGCCATTGAGATCATCAATCGCGACCATCTCCTCTGCACCCTGACGGAAGCCGTCGAGTTTGACGTCGAGATGACCGTCGCCCGCGGACGAAGCTACGTCACCGCCGAGGAAAACAAGGGCATCGACAAGGATCAGGTCATCGGCGAGATCCCGGTCGACTCGGTCTTCTCTCCCGTTACGCGCGTTCGCTACCGCGTTGAGGACACCCGCGTCGGTCAGCGCACGAACTACGACCGGCTGGTCATGGAGATCTGGACCAACGGCACGATCACGCCCGAGATGGCGCTCGTCGAGGCCGCCAAGATCCTTCGCAAGCACCTCAATCCGTTCGTTCAGTACTTCGAGCTGGGCAGCGGCCTGGCGATCGAAGGACAGATGCAGGCCGCCGCCGGCGGATCCGGATCGAAGGGCGCGGATGACGCCAAGATGGCACTGCCGATCTCGGTGCTCGATTTGTCGGTTCGCGCGAGCAACTGCCTCGCCTCGGCCAACATCGGCACCATCGGCGAATTGATGGCCTGCGAGGAGGCGGACCTGCTCAAGCTTCGCAGCTTCGGCAAGACGTCGCTTCGCGAGGTCAAGCGGAAGTTGACCGATTTCGGCCTGACGCTTCGGGCGTCGGCCGGCGTCAACCTCGATGAGGACGATGACGAGGATTTTGATGACTCCGAGCCGGCCCCGGCTCCGGCGCCGCGCTTCAGCGCGACGACGGGGCGACCGTCGATCCCGGCTCTGGACTCGGGCTCAATGGGCTCAATTCCGCCCTCGGGATTTACCCCTCCGCAGCCGCAGACGCAGCCGCAACCCCAGCCGCAGACGCAGTCGGGCGGCGACG
>CALLKH010000505.1 GCA_938008425.1 uncultured Planctomycetaceae bacterium
CGGGCGACCGGTGGCCGATGTGGGCGGCCCGGGGCTTTGTCGCACTCCTGATCATCTTTGCGATCATCGTCTATCGATACGGGCGCAAACGCCGAGCCGAATCCTCCGACGATTCCAGCGAAACAGACGATGATCGACGGCCGATGACCTCCATCGTGCTGCTGCTCAAGACGCCGCCGAAGCTTGGCTCGAACGAGATCGGCCGCACGATCGAACGGGCCTGGGGCATCGCTTTCGAGAAGGACAAGGACGACGCCGACTATTTCCTGGTCGGCGAGCCGCCCCTGATGCTGGTGAAGACACCGGCGGGCATGTTCTCGATGAATGTCATCCCGGCGCCCTATTTCGGCGACGCCGCCGAGATCAGCGACTCGATTCGCGAGATGCGGCAGAAACGCATCATCGAACAGAATCGGGCGTGGCTGAGCTTCGACATGCTCGGTGAACATGATGGCCGCACGCGCGAAGCGGGCTTCGCCGACATCGCCCGCGTCGTCGGCCGGCTCGTGGATGACAACTGCCTCGGGCTCTTTCGCCCGGACACCTCCACCCTGATTCCGTACGAACCCGAAATGGCGGAACAGCTTCGACAAGGGAATTACGAGGCGGTCTTTGGTTCCATGGGGCCCGTGCCGGTTCTGAACATCGATGGCGACGATCCTCGCATGATGGCGGCGGTGGAAGAAGCCCGCCGACGATGGCCCGAATTCGTGCGGGCGTTCGAATCTCGAACACCGGATCAGCCGTTCAGCGTCAAGGCGCGGTTCCGCGACGGCGACGCAGAGGAATTCATGTGGGTCCAGGTTGAGGCGATCGAAAACGATGTGATCTACGGAAAGCTGGGCAATGAACCGGTGGACATCAAGCGGATCAAGCTGGACGACGCCGTTCACGTTCAACGTGCGGATCTCAATGACTGGATCTACATCGATGGGAATGAAACCCGGGGCGGATTCACGGTCAAGGTCATGATGGAGGCCAGCCAGTCGCCGCCGGAGACAGGCGAATGACGAGATTGGTCTCTTAATACGCCGCCGCAGTCTTCTCCGCTGTCGATGGCGAATCAGACTCCGCGTCATCTCCCGGCGCATCCTCGTGCACCGACGCCGTTTCGATAGAGGTCATCAACCATCTCGAAAGAACGGCCTCGGCCCACTTTCGGCTCCGATAGCCGAGATGGCTGCCGTCGTGGCCGAAGCGGAACCACTCGGGATTGTATTCAATCTGGACGAGCCCCTCCTCGTCGCGAAGCGAGCCGTCCGGCGCGAGAAATCCGCAATGGCCGGCCGACAGCGTGTTCTTGCGATCGATCGTCCCGAAGAGCGACGTGCCCCAGCCGACAATGCCGTCGGCGCGGCTATAGACGTTGACAATCGAGCGGCACTTCATTCGCACGCGTGACAGGTTGTAATCGTGGCTCACCGCCGCGGCGGTCAGAATAAGCTGATCGATGACGACGTCGTCGGGCAGCATTTCGACCGCCATGATCGCCAGTCCCCCACCGCCGCTGTTGCCGAGCAGAACCAGCGTTTGATCGGGATGACGCCGCCGAAGCTGGGTAAGCCGTCGCGCGATCCGCCCCGCCCGGTCGAGGTTGGCCTGGAAGTCGGTGAGATTCTTGATCGGCTGAAATGCGGATGTCTCCCACGGGATGATCTCGATCCGAAGCGGACAACCCGCGTCACAAAGTCCGTCGCGCATGCCGGCCAGGTCGGACTCCTGCCCCACGACGCCGGGGATCATCACCAGCGCGCCGACATTCTCCGACTTCGCGACATTGGAAACGGCCGAAGACTGGCTGACGGTCGCCGCCGGCTCGCCGCAGCCGGCCGTGAAGATGCATGAGATCCCGAAGAGGACGCCCACGCCTTGAAGTCGAAGGCGTCCGATCAATCCCGAATGTGTCGAATGGGTCCGAGTCATTCTCCCGGTGTCACCTTTCCGCGAGTAATAAATTCTAGGCCGCCCAAACTGCACGGTTCCGCGAGGAGGTACCCGTGAGCATGAAGAAACTGCCACAAGATTTCATACAATATGAATTCCGCTGCGGCTGCGAAGAAAAGCCGCCGCTCCGATTTCATCGGTCGATCAGGCGTTATAATCCGCACAATGGGCAGTACTCCCCCGAACGACGATCTACCGGACGGCGAATTCGATCCATCACTGGCGGACGAGGTCGATGCCGCGCTCGCGGCGGTCTGGGACGGAAAGTTTGACGAACTCGACCGGCTGGTCGACTCGGTCTCACCCGGCGATCAGATCGCCGACATCTTCGGACCGCTTCACGGCCGATCGACCGGCGCCCCTTCCGTACCCGAGGCGATCGGAAGATATCGGATCATCCGGGAACTGGGCCGGGGCGGCATGGGCGTGGTGTTCGAGGCCGAGCAGTCGGAGCCGCGCCGCCGCGTGGCGCTCAAAATTATCCGCGGCGGCCGGTTCGTGGACGACTACCAGCGGCGGCTCTTCCAGCGGGAAATCCAAACCCTCGCTCACCTGAATCATCCCGGCATCGCCGCCCTCTATGACGCGGGGCAGACCGACGACGGCCTGAACTATTACGCGATGGAACTGGTCGAAGGCCGGGCGCTGGCGGAGTATGTTCGCAGGCCGAATGAGGACCAGAGCGGAATGCTCTCGATTCGCCGCCGCGTGGAGATGATGGCGGCAGTCTGCGACTCCATTCAATACGCCCATCAGCGCGGCGTGATTCATCGCGATCTGAAGCCCTCCAACATCTTCGTCACCGCGGAGGGACAGCCGAAGGTGCTTGATTTCGGCCTGGCGCGGCTGACCTCACCGGACTCGGACGCGCCGACCGTCAACACGACGCCGGGCCAGGTTCTCGGCACCCTGCCGTACATGAGCCCGGAGCAGGCCCGCGGCGAAAGTTCACACGTGGACATTCGAACGGACATCTACGCGCTCGGTGTCATCACCTACGAACTCCTCACCGGTCTTAAGCCGCTCGATCTCGGCGGCACGCCCGTGCCCGAAGCCGTCCGCCGAATCTGCGAGCAGACGCCGAAGCCGCTGGGCAGCACGGATCGAACCCTTCGCGGCGACCTCGCGACCATCGTTCACAAGGCGCTGGCGAAGGAGGCGGCGCTGCGCTATGCCAGCGCCGCGGCGCTGGGCGACGATCTTCGTGCCTATCTCGCGGGCATGCCGATCTCGGCCAGGCCGCCGAGCACCGGGTATCACGTTCGAAAGCTCATCGCGCGGCACCGATTGCCGTTCGCGCTCGCGTCGCTGCTCGTCGTAAGCGCGTTCACCTTCGCCATTCTCGCGAGCCGGCAGGCGGTGATGCTGGCGAAGGAACGCGACGCGGCCATCGACGCCCGCCGGGAGGCCGAAGCCAACCAGAAGAAGTCGGAGCGCATCAACGAGATCCTGCAAACCATGCTCTCGTCGGTCGATCCCGAGCTCAGTTCCGAGGGCGCCGTGACAGTTCCTGACGTGCTCGACAACATGGCGGCGGAAGTGGATCGTGGGATCATCGACGATCGCGACGTCGAGGCCGCGGTGCGCCGTACGATCGGCTGTAGCTATCTTTCGCTCGGCGATCTCGATGCCGCTGAAAAGCAGTTGCGACGATCGTATGAAATCCGCAAGGAGATGTTCGGCGATCGCCATCCCTGGACCGGGCGAATCCTGAGCGATCTCGGCGAGCTGCTCCGCGGGCGCGGCGAACACGCGGCGGCGGCCGACATGCAGACCCGTGCGCTCTCGATTCTCACCGAAACGCTGGAATCGCCCCACGCCGATGCGGCCAAGAGTCGCTATCGCCTCGCGCTGGTACTGGATGAACAGGGCAAGCTCGAAGAAGCCGAGAGCCTGCTGCGCGAAGTGCTGATGCAGCACGAGAAGCTGCCGGAGGTGGACATCTTCGAGTCTTTCCGGGTTCGGCTCCAGCTCGGCAGCGTCGTCCGTAGTCTCGGAAAGTACGCGGAAGCCGAAGCGCTCTTCGTCGGCGTCATGGACGACGCCGAAAAGTCGATCGGCGCCGATCACCAAATTCGAGCACGGGCCATGAACGGCCTCGCGCTGCTCTACGAGGAGCAGGGCCGGTACAAGGAATCGGCAAACGTCTACCGGGAGTCGCTGCGCATCAAGCGGCTCGGGCTGCCGAAGGACCATCCGTCGATTGCGGTGACGCTGTCGAATCTCGGCGCGGCCGAACGGCGGCTGGGCAACCTCGACGCCGCCGAAAAGGCGGTCTCCGAAGCGCTGGATGCGATGACCAGCCGATTCGGCCCCGATTACTGGCAAGCGGTGGTCATCACCAACAACCTCGCGGGGCTTCGTCGGGCGCGCGGCGATTTCGCCGGCGCGGAGTCGATGTATCGCGACGTGATCCAGCACATGGAATCGAGATTCGGCCCCGAGCATCAATACGTCGCTGGGACGCTGAACAATCTCGGCGCCGTGCTGCGCGACGCCGGCAAGTGGGAGGAATCGGCCGAGGTGCTCACCCGCGCCTACGAACTCACCGTGAAAGTCCGCGGGGCAAAGCACATGGAAACCGCGCGGACCGCGGAGAACCTCGGCGCGATTCACCAGGCGCTGGGCCGGCTCGACGAAGCCGAGAAGTTCTACCAAATCGCGATCGAGTGCAACGAGGCCGCCATGGGGCCTGACCATCCGATCCGAATTGCCATTCTGAACGACCTCTCAAGCGTGCGACGCGAACGCGGCGACTGCGCCAAGGCGCTGCAACTCGCGACCACCGCCCGGGAGGCCTGCGAGGGCCGCGATTCCGCCTCGCCGGAGGAAATCGCCCGTTCACTCGGTGAACTCGGCCAGTCGCAACTCTGCGCCGGACGAACCTCGGATGCCATTCGCACGCTTGAACTCTCGCTGGCCCAGACCCCAAGGTACGATCAGGCGGGCCTCTTTCGGGAGGAAGTCAAGAGTGCCCTTGCTCTGGCATACATCTCCGCCGGAAAACGAGAGCGCGCGACGATCCTGATGAGCGAGGCGCTCGAGCCGTTTGTCCTGCGCGAAGGCCGGTTCGGAAAAGTGATCCTGCAGCGCGCCGTGCGGTTCTACGAGGAAATCGGCGACATGGTCGAAGCCGCCAACTGGCAGAATCGCCTCGACGAGCTCACCCCGGATGGCGAAAACTGACTCATTTCACAGGCTTCATGAACGCCGTCGACCGCGGCGCCCGCCCGCAGATTCATTGATTAATTCCCAATCCGGGCTATATTCTCTCTCGTTCAATCATGACCTCGGGTAGGCGGGGTCTGCCTACACTGAGCAACGGACCCATGCCGCGAATTCGACAACTCGACCTCTCGCTCGTGAACAAAATCGCCGCGGGCGAGGTGATCGAACGGCCGGCCTCCGTCGTCAAGGAACTGGTCGAAAACAGCCTCGACGCCGGCGCGACGCGCGTCGAGGTCGCACTCGAAGCGGGCGGCGCCCAGCTGATCCGGGTCACCGACGACGGCTGCGGAATCGGCCCGGCCGATCTGCCGCTGGCCGTCGCGCCCCACGCGACGAGCAAACTCTTCTCCGCCGACGATCTCTTCAACATTCAGACGATGGGCTTTCGCGGCGAGGCGCTGGCTTCCATCGCCAGCGTGAGCCACCTGCGTATCGTCAGTCGACCGGCCGATCAGGTCGAGGCCTACGAGATCACCGTCGAAGAGCCGGAGCGGCGAGCAGACGACGCCGACAGCAAATCCGTCGTGTTCACGCCGCCCCCGCCAAGGCCCTGCGCCGCGCCGCCGGGCACCACGGTCGAAATTCGAAACCTGTTTTACAACGTGCCCGCCCGCCGGAAATTCCTGAAGCAGGCGCAGACCGAGTGCAGCCACGTCACTGAGCAGATCGCCCGGCTGTCGCTCGCCCATCCGAACGTCGCGTTCACCGCGTTTCACAATGGCCGCTCGCTTCGCAATCTGCCTTCCACACCGGATCGCCGGGTGCGCATCGCCGATTTCTACGGCGCGGAGTTGGCCGACTGTCTCATCCCGATTCGCAGCCGCGAACACGGCCTGATCGTGGAGGGACTGATCGCGCCGCCGGCGCACTCGCGGGCGTCAACCAAATGGCAGTATCTCTTTCTGAACGGCCGTTTCATCACCGACCGCCGGATCGGCTACGCGGTTCGAGAGGCATTTCGCGGGCTCGTTGAGCACGATCGGTTCCCCGTCGTCTTCCTGTTCCTGACGGCCGACCCGCACGATTACGACGTCAATGTTCACCCGACCAAGATCGAGGTGCGCTGGCGCGACGCCGGCCTCGTTCAGTCGCAGGTGCTGGCGGTGCTGCGCGAAACCCTGCTTTCGCACGACCTCACGCCCGCGATCAATCTCGGCCGGGCGATCGGCGCGACGACGCTGCGCAGCGAGGACCCGTTCGACAGCCCGACCGGCCGCGGGACGACGCCCGAGCAGCAGCGGGCGCGGCAGGCGCTGGCGGACTATTTGAAGCGTGTCGACCCGACGCAGCCGCGGCTGACGTTTTCGCCGCCGCCCTTTCGCACCGAGGCGCTGCGACCGTCGATTGCGGGCACGCTCAATCCACCGAGGGGAATGGCTTCGCCGACGGCTCGATGGGATCGGGAGACGACATCAGTCGATGACGGCCGGCGACTCGAATCGGATGAGGATCGATCGCCGGAATCGCATACCCATGAAGCGCCCGACGAAAATCCCGAATCCGGGGTTGACGATGCCGGGACAACGACATCCGATCAAACTGTCGCCCCCCATGCGACCTCGGACGCGCCGGCCGACGGCGTCATGCAGATACACAACACCTATCTCGTCGCCCAGACGGAAAGCGGCGTGCTCATTATCGATCAGCACGCGCTTCACGAGCGCATCCTCTACGAACGATTTCGCGAACGCATTCTCCAGGGCCCGCTGGAGTCTCAGCGGCTGCTGATCCCCGAGCCGGTTTCCGCGTCGCCGACGCGAATCGAAACGGCCGACCACTTCAAATCGATGCTCGCCCGGCTGGGGATCGAACTGGAGCAGTTCGGCCCGAATTC
>CALLKH010000506.1 GCA_938008425.1 uncultured Planctomycetaceae bacterium
TCTTGGGCAGGACCCGGCCTATAACGGCTGCGGCGGCCGTGCTCTTGGCCCTGAGTTCCGCGATCAGGGCGTCTGCACGGCCCTCCGGTACCGAGATCAGGAGCCCGCCCGAAGTCTGGGCGTCGCACAGCAGCTTCACGAGCGCCGGCTCAACGCCCTCGGCCGACAGCCGTGCGCCCAGGTGCGACATCGTGCCTTTGTGTGCCCGGGTGAGGACGCCTTTGCGGGCAAAGTCCAGGGCGCCGGCCATCAGCGGCACGTCGGCCGCGGTGATCTCCAGCGTCACCGCGCTGGCGTCGGCAATTTCGAAGGCATGGCCGACGAAGCCGAAGCCGGTGATGTCGGTGGCCGCGTTTGCGCCGACTGACACCATGGCGTCACGGCCGGCCTGATTCAGTTCGATCATGACGGCGATCGCCTCGGCGAGATCGTCGTCTCCGATCAGGTCCTGCTTGCGGGCGGTGGTCATCGTGCCGCTGCCGATCGGCTTGGTTAAGACCAGCACATCGCCCGGCTTCGCGCCGGCGTTGGAAAAGACTCGACGCGGGTCGACGAAGCCCGTGACCGACAGGCCGAACTTCACCTCTGTGTCCCGAACGCTGTGCCCGCCGACGACCACCGCGCCGGCCATTGCGCATCGCTCCGCCCCGCCCTTGAGAATGTCCAGAAGAACCTCCGGCGGGAGGTCCTTGTCGGGAAAACCCACGATGTTCATGGCGGTGAGCGGCTGCCCGCCCATGGCATAGACATCGGAGAGCGCATTGGCGGCCGCGATCTGGCCGAAGGTGAAGGGGTCGTCCACAAGCGGGGGGAAGAAATCGAGGGTCTGGACGAGCGCGTAGTCCTCCCGGATGCGGAACACGCCCGCGTCGTCAAAATGCTCATGCCCGACGAGCAGGTCGGGATGCGTGTTCTTCGGCAGTTGACGCAGCACCTGCGCCATGGACTCCACGGGGAGCTTGCCGGCTCAGCCGGCGCAGCTCGCGTAGGCCGTCAGCCTGATTTTTCGCGATTCGTTCATCATGCGGATTCTAAGTAGGGCGGGGCCGCAGGGAAACCGGCGGTCCCATTCGGCGGCAAGGGGGATGCGACAGGGGACGCGGGTCGGGGTTAAAGTAGCCGAACGGCGCCGGTCAATGAAACCATCTGACGGAGCCGTTTGAGGAGTGATTTCATGCTCGCGACCCCCATTCATCGTGTGGGAATCGGCACCGATCTTCACCGGCTCGTCGAGGGCGGCCCGCTCCGCCTCGGCGGCATCGACATTCCGTTCGACCGGCACTGTGCCGGGCACTCGGACGGCGATGTCGTGCTGCATGCCGTGACCGACGCGATCCTCGGCGCCGCCGGGTTACCGGACATCGGCGAGCACTTCCCCGACACCGACGCTCAGCACAAGGGCGCCGACAGCCGGATGCTGCTGACCTGGGTGGTCGAAGAAATTCAGCGCATGGGGTATGCTCTCGTCAACATCGACATCACGATCCACGCCGAACGGCCAAAGTTGTCGGCCTATAAAACCGAAATGCGTGGTGTGATCGGCGTGCTATGCGATGTCTCGCTCGATGCGGTCAACGTCAAGGCGAAGACCAACGAGGGCGTCGATGCGGTCGGTCGCGGTGAGGCGATCGCGTGCACGGCCATCGCGGGCCTCAGGATCGTACAGGCCTGAGCGCGGGCCGCGACGTGCGAAGGATGATGGCGCGGAACACAGACTGGGACAAGTTCACAAATGACGTTGCGAGTCTTCAATACGCTGTCGGGTGAGAAGGAACTGTTCGAGACGATCAAGCCCGGCGAGGTCGGTATGTATCTCTGCGGGCCCACGGTCTATAAGCCCGCGCACATCGGCCACGCCGTCGGCCCGGTCGTGTTCGATGTCATCAAGCGGTATCTCACCTACAAGTCCTATCGCGTGAACTGGGTCGTCAACGTCACCGACGTCGAAGACAAACTGATCAACGAAGCGCGCGAGCAGGGTCGGACCGTGCCAGAACTCGCGCGGGAGCTTGAGGAGCAGTACATTGCTTCGCTCAGCGCGCTGGGGGTTCGATCGATCGACCACATGCCGCGCGCCAGCGAGCACATTCCGGAGATCATCCGCCACATCGAAATACTGATCGCCAAGGACGCCGCCTACGCGGTCAATGGCGATGTCTATTTCGACGTCTCCAAGGATGAGGACTACGGCAAGCTTTCGCACCGCAAGAGCGAGGAGCAATTCGCCGGCACCCGCGAAGGGCTCGTCCACAACCAGAAGCGAAACCCCGGCGATTTCGCCCTGTGGAAGGTCGCCAAGCCCGATGAGCCCAAGGATGTCCAGTACGATTCGCCGTGGGGCCGCGGCCGGCCCGGCTGGCACATCGAGTGCTCCGCGATGGCGTCGAAGCTCCTCGGCGACACGTTCGACATTCACGGCGGCGGCATGGATCTGAAGTTCCCGCATCACGAGAACGAGATCGCCCAATCCGAGACGGCCACCGACAAGCCGTTCGCCAAATACTGGATGCACCACGGCCTGACGCGATTCAACACGAAGAAAGTGTCAAAGTCCGATCCGGAGTTCAAGAGCATCATGGCGTCGCTGCAGTTGACGAATCTCCTCAAGGAGCATTCGCCCGAGCTCCTGCGATTCCTGATTCTCCAGTCTCATTATCGTTCCCCGATCGACTTCTCCGATGAGGTGCTCCAGGCCGCCCGAACGGGCATCAATACCTTCTACCGCCTCATGGAACGGCTGGAGCGCGCCACGGCGACCGACGCTTACCGGCCGACGACGCAGATCGACCAGGTGCGAGACGTCGAGGCCGACGCGACCGCGAAGGACTTCATCCTGAAGATCATGAACTTCCGCGTTCGTTTCCTCGAGGCGATGGACGACGACTTCAACACGGCCGGGGCGATCGGCGTGCTGTTTGAAATCGCCGGAGCGATTAATCGATTCATTGATGAAACGCGGCTCGAAACGCACGCGAATGACCAGATTCGATCGGTCCTGCAGGCCGGCGGCGGCACCTTCGTCACGCTTGCGAACATTCTTGGCTTGCTTACCGTCAAGCCGACCAGCACGAAGCTGGCCGGCGACACGCTGACGCCCCAGTTGATCGAGCTTCTCGTTGAGGTTCGAAAACAGGCTCGCGAAGCAAAGCAGTTTCAAATCGGAGATTACGTTCGCGACGCCCTCGCCAAAATGGGCGTGACGCTCGAAGACCGCAAGGATGGAACCCAGTGGCGAATCGAGTAGCCGCAACGCGCTCGCCTGCCGCGGATCGCCCGGCGCCAAACAGCCGATCACGGGCGGACGCGAAATCGAGCACCACGACGGTGCTCGGCATCGATCCCGGACTGGATCGAACGGGCTACGCGGTGCTGAATGCAGGCGATCGCCGTGTGGTGGACGGGGGACTGATTCGAACCTCTTCACGGCTTCCGCTTGAGAGACGGCTTCGCGAACTCGAGGCCGGGCTCGAAGAGGTGCTCGCCGACCACGCCATCGATTTGCTGGCCGTCGAAGAACTCTACGCCCATTACAAACATCCCAGAACCGCCATTCTCATGGGCCACGCCCGCGGCGTTGTGCTCCTGGCGGCCGCCCGCCGCGGCCTCGACGTCGTCAGCCTGCCTGCCACGCACGTCAAGCGAACCCTCACCGGCAACGGTCATGCGAGTAAATCGCAGATGCAGCGCGCAATCCTGGCCACGCTCCAGCTCAAGGAACTCCCCGAGCCGGCGGACGTCGCGGATGCGATGGCGATCGCGTGGTGCGCCTTCGCCACCGGCAGGACCGAAGACACAGAGGTTCGCTGAAAACACTCCTGACTCACATTGCGGTTTTTTGGCTTGCCGTTTGGCGCGCCTCTGGGAACTTTCACCATCTATCGGTATCCTGCGACCGCGATGATGGGATTCATCGTCGCCCGGGAACTGCTTGAGCCATGATTGTTCGAATCCGCGGCATTTTGAGTGAACTGACGGAGGAGACGGCCGTCATTGAGCGCGAGGGCATCGCTCATGAAACGCTCGTCCCCGCGTACGCCGTCTCGGAACTCGCCGCGAACCTCGGATCCGAGATCACCCTGCACACCCAGGAGTACTTCGAAGCCAATTCGCCCGGCGGGAACATGATTCCGCGCATGATCGGTTTCATCCGTCCCGAGGATCGCGCCTTCTTCAAGCTCTTCACGACGGTGAAGGGGCTCGGCACGCGAAAGGGGCTGCGGGCACTGGCCGCCCCGGCCGCGCGGATCGCTGCAGACATCGAGCGGGGAAACATTCCCGGGCTGATGAAGCTGCCGGGGATCGGCCGTCGGCTGGCGGAGCAGATCGTCGCCGAGCTGCGCGGCAAGGTTTCGGAGCACGCGGTGCTTTCGGGGCCGGTCGAGCCGGGCGCCAAGCCCGAGTTTACGGATGAGCAACTGGTCGCGGTGGAGATCATCGCGCAGTGGGGCGATCCCAGGCCCGATGCCCAGCGCTGGGTGGCGAGGGCGGCGCAGATCAACAAGAATATCAAGAGCCCGGATGAATGGGTCAAGGCGGCGTATCGCGTCAAAAGCGGCGCGGAGCGATGAGCGTCGCCGGAATCGGTTAACATGAAGCCGTCGGCCGATGGGGTTGCGCGTTCAGCGCGTCACTTTGTCGACCCGGGTGGTTCAGGCTCGTACCGGCACACGAAAGCGATCAGTTCCAGATTATGCCCCGCGAACGCGTCATCACATCAGACTCCCTGTCGGATCGCGAAGAGCAGTCCAACTTCGCGCTGCGCCCGGCGCGGTTCGATGAGTGGGTCGGCCAGCGGGCGGTCATTGAACAGCTTCACATCGCCATCGCCGCCGCCCGGTCGCGTCGCGAGCCGCTGGAACACGTCCTGCTCGACGGGCCGCCGGGACTCGGCAAGACCACGCTGGCGCATCTCATCGCGACGGAGATGGGCGTGCCGGACGGCATTCGCGTCACCAGCGGGCCCGCGATCGTCAAGACGGGCGACCTGATGAGCACGCTGACCGGTATGAACGAAGGTGACATCCTATTCGTCGATGAGATCCACCGGCTGAACAAGGTGGTTGAGGAGTTTCTCTATCCGGCGATGGAGGATTTTCGCGTCGACTTCACGCTGGAGGGCGGTTTGGGCGGGCGCACGGTGAATTTCAATCTCAAGCGATTCACGCTGATCGGAGCGACGACCCGTGCCGGCATGATGACCGCCGCCATGCGCGACCGCTTCGGCCTGCGTTATCATCTCGATTTCTACGAGACCGACGACCTGCTCGAAATCGTCCGACGCTCGGCCGCGCGGCTGGAGATCGCCGCGCCGCCCGATGCGCTGCGGCTCATCGCCGAGCGCGCCCGCGGAACGCCGCGCGTCGCCAACCGGCTGCTGCGCCGCATTCGCGACTATGCCACGGTTCGGGCGAACGGCCGCATCGACGCGGCGGTGGTGGGCAGCGCACTGGCGATCGAGGAGATCGACGCAGCGGGCCTGGATCGGCTTGATCGGGCGTTTCTGGGCTGCCTGATCGACACGTACAAGGGCGGGCCGGCGGGAATTGAGGCGGTGGCGGCGACGCTGGGCCAGTCACGTGACACCCTTGAAGACATGGTGGAACCGTTTCTGCTTCAGCGGCGATTCGTGATCCGCACGCGGCAGGGGCGCTGCGTGACGACGGCGGCCTACGCACACCTCGGACTCACGCCGCCGGTTCGAGCCGATTCACCTTCGGAGACCGACAGCACGCTGTTCGATGCGTGATCGTTAGAGCCTTAAGGCGCGCTGTTCGGCGCGTAAGAATCAGAGCCAAAAAGCGTGCTGTTCGACGCGCCGCAGTCAGAGCCGGGCCGTCTCGGCCCGGTGGTGATCGTTTTCAATCGTGTGTGCTGGCTTGATGGAGAGTACCACTCTGGCAGCGCGCTCACCGCCCCGGGGACGGGGCGGCTCTGATTGAGTTTGCGCCCGGCTCCGATTGAGATTGCGCCCGGCTCCGACGGAATTCTCGCGCACTGGCGTTCATCGCGACTCGAAACAAAAAGGGCACGGTTTGACTCTCATCAAACCGTGCCCTTGATTTCAAAGCTATCTTCAGACGTGCGTCAGCGTTACTCGTTGATGCCGAGCAGCTGCACCTCGAACACCAGCGTGGCGTTCGGCGGAATCGCGCCGCCGGCGCCGCGGGCGCCGTAGCCGAGATCCGGCGGAATCACGAGGAACGATCGGCCGCCCTTCTTCATCATGC
>CALLKH010000507.1 GCA_938008425.1 uncultured Planctomycetaceae bacterium
AAGACATCAAGGGCTGGCTGCCGGGAACGCGGCACCCTCACGGCTATGGCACGCTGGTCTGGCTGTTCTATTCCGCGTTCAATTACACGGGTTCGCTTTGGGCGATGCACATCCTTCAGATCCTCGCGGATTCGCTCGCCTGCCTCTTCGTGTTCTCCTTTGCGCGAAATCTCTTTGGCCGGAGGACCGCCGTCATCGCGGCATGGCTTTATGCACTGTGTCCGCCCGCGGTTTTTCTCTCGCTGGATCTCTTGCCCGATTCATTTCACGGAATCTTCATCGCGTCGGTGCTGGCGATACTGACCAGCGACAGAATCGCCCCCGCAAAGTCGGCGCTGATGGCCGGCGCGGTCCTGGGGCTCGGATGCCACTTCCGCACGGAGTATATTCTGCTGCCTGCCGCACTGTTCATTCCCTTCTGGGTGACGCGACGACGCTTCCTGCCCGCCGTGGGACAATGCGCACTGATGACGACTGCGATGCTCGTCGGACTTCTGCCATGGGCCATCTGGATGAAATCCGCCATCGGCGAATTTCGATTCACCGCCACGACCGGCGGCGGCACCATGTACGAATGCCTCGGCGAAGACACTGCGAATCCGGAGGGCATCGTCAACAACGACGGCTGGATCAACAACGACGCGATGGCCCAGGGGTTCCCGTCCGCATGGAGCGCCGGCGCCGACCGTTATTACGGCGCGAAATTCCGCGGGTACGTGATGAAATATCCCGGCCGCTACCTGAAGACCATCGTCGCCCAGCGTCTGCCCCTGGCGCTGGCCACGCCCTACGAAGTGGGTAATCGAACGACGAGATCAGCCTTCAATTTCACCAAGTACCGGGTTGAGGAGGGCCTCTCTCGCTGGGGGGTGATTCGCAAGTACCCCTTCGTCGTCCTGCGCTACATGTGGCCGCAGATCGCCATGAGCGCCTACTCAGGCATACTGACATTGGCGCTGCTGGGCCTGGTGATCAGGCGCCGCAGGGAGTGGCGGAAAGTCATCTGGCTGGTCCTGCCGTGGCTTTACCCCGTGGTGACCATCACGTTGCTCAAATGTGTGGAACCGCGAAATCTGGCCGCGACGCTGCCGGTGCTGCTGGTCGCGGCCGCAGCGATGATCACCTCGTTCTTGAACAGGGCCCCGGCCGCAAGAGATGAATCCACGGCCGTTAATCAGCCAACCGCTTAGAGCGGTGCTCTTCCCCACGCGACATATTGCCCACCCAGCGGGAGCCCCCCAAGGGCCGACTCGATCCGCGTCGAAGGCATTCCGAGAAATTCGTAGACGGACTGAGGAAGGAACAGCGTGAATTTCGCGGAGACTTCAGCGAAGCCGGCTGATCGGAGATTGTCGAGACACTCGCCCCGTTTCATCAGAATTGCATCCACGTCCACCGGACACCGGCGTACAACCGCACGAGTGACCGGATTGAGCGGATTGTGCTCAAAGACCGCCATGATCCCGCCGGGCTTGAGAACGCGGCGAACCTCCGCCATGTGGGCGACTCGAATGGCCGGATCGACGTGATGATAGACGCAGACGCAGGTGGCGACATCGAACTGGCCGTCCTCGAAGGGAATCCGTGTCGGCTCCTCCATGTGTCGCCAGGAAATGTGAGCCGGAACGGCACTCAACATTCGAAGCGAGACATCGCATCCGACCGCGTTCGGAATCCGCTTTTTCCCGATAGCAAGAAAACTGCCCAGCCCGCAGCCGACATCAAGCCAGCTGGCCTGTTCAGGTTCGATGTTGAATGACCGCATGAGAACGAGGAGGGCATCAACCTTGACGCGAAGGAAGAACCAGGGGTCCCGGGCAAAACGGCTCCGGGCCCGATCGTTGAGCAACTCGAAGTAATTCTCGGCGTAGCGATCAAAGACCGGAACGTCGTCACCCGTCCGGGGAACGAATGACGCGTCGGAGCCTGATATGCCAGGATGTTGAGGCACGCACTTCCCCCCCGGGTACGGACCAACCACCGAATAGTCGAGATTTTCCCTGCTTCAACCGAATCAGGGCGGATGGTGCTTTCGCAGCCGCCACGGAGTCGGCGAATCCGCGCCGGACGGTGCGCCGTGCGGTCAATCCCGACGAGACTCGGAGCATCAGTCTCATCGGGGCATGACAGAGGACTATTCAGCTTCGGTGAACAGAATTCGACGGCCAGTGGGGACGGACGTTGAAATGCCGGGTGGGATTCAAGATCAGGCATGTAAACGCGGCAATGAGA
This sequence comes from uncultured Planctomycetaceae bacterium, assembly GCA_938008425.1. GTDB lineage: Bacteria > Planctomycetota > Phycisphaerae > UBA1845 > UTPLA1 > JADJRI01. The sequence continues at coordinate 2,233 of CALLKH010000507.1, forward strand.
AGCGAGTATCGGACAGGCCGGCCTCTGCGAAACCGGGTGGATCAACAAAACACAGATCGAGGATCCGCGGTATTAGGACCGGCGGACCCGATGATCACATGAGCGCCCCGCTATTGGAGTCGCCAGATGATTATTGAACCCACCACCTCGGGCGGCGATAACCCGTCCGCGACTTCCAGCCGGCCGATCAGCTTGGGCTGCGGCGAGCGCGGATCGAAATAAGAAAGAGATCGCCGATCCTCAGAGGGAAGCAGGCGGATATTTCCCATGTAAAAGACATGCGTGAGCGGCCGACCGGCATCGGCGGCGGCTTGCCGAATGTAAGTCAGCGCGTTGCCCGATTCCGTCATGCGTCGATGAAACTCGCGACCGGCCGTCAGCATGTCGACGGCAAACACACCATTGTCAGTGTGGAAGGCGAGCTTGCCGGGACAGTCTGATGCGAGAATCGTCGAATCGTGAATCTTGTTTCGCTCCAGGTACGCGAGCGCTTCGGGAACAAACTGACGGGTCTCATCGATCGAACGCGGCCGTACGACGACCAGGAGCACGAGCGTGATCAGCATCAACCCCAGACTCGCCCGCTCACCCCACTTGCGAATCGAGAGGTGCATGCCCGCCATCACACCGAGCGCGATGGCGACGAAGAGCACAGGTTGAACATAGTACCAGTAGGGGTCCGTATGGCCGCGGGTGAAGAGCGCGATGTACGCGAAGTGACCGAGCGAGCCGAGTCCCAGCGGATAGAGAATCGATTTCGTGGAAGACAACGACGGCCGGATCCACGCCGCCACCGTCGCGCCTGCAAGGATCGGTCCGATGCCGAAAAAGATCGAGTAGCCGAACAAACTGCTCGCCAGTCGATCGGCGACGAACCCCTTGAATTCCAGCGTCGGAAACGTCGACTTCATCCAGCCCGACACCGGCATGAGCCCGTCAAACCAGTAGAGATTCGACGCAAGATAAGACGCCACGACGACCGCGCACACGGCGAAGGCCGACAGTGTCGTCCGAACCGAGCGACGATGAATCGCGTACCAGACGAGGATGGCGCCAACCGTAAACGCCGTGTCGAGCCGCGCGAGAAAACAGAGGCCCGCCGCAATCCCGACTACGATCGAGTCACGATTGTCATTCCCCGTCGGCCGCGTCGCCCGGTTGCACAGCCAGGCGAGACAAAGAAAACTCAGATGTGCTTCGGAGAATAAAACGCCGAGATAGGTCAGAAACACGAGGGGGATCGCGACGGCGACGATTCGCACCGCGCCGAGATTCCGTGAAAACTTCGACAACTGAATGACGCCGGCGGTCAGCACGGCATAGGCAAGCGGAACGTACGTCACCAGGCGATCCAGGAATCCCGGGCTTGCGAGCGCAACGACGTAGTCAAACGCCGACAACAGGTATCCCCAGAGCGGATGAAACCCGTTTGTCGGAATGACGCGCGAAAACGAGTGTTCGCCGTGAAGCGCGATGTTGCGGGCGATGACGAGGTAGAAATAGGAGTCGTCGGTGATGAAGACCTCGCACCAGATGAGCCACATGAGCGCGGCAACCGCGAGATAGGTCCAGAGAAGTCGATCGCCGATTCGGCCCATGTCGTATTCCAGTCTGCCGGGCGCAGCACCTTGTGGGCTGCCGGCGATTGCTCGATGTCGGCATCATAACGCGCGATCGCCGGGAGAATCAGTTACCGGACGGCGTGCGACTGCCCCCATCGAAATTGCGTGATGACGCACACTGGTGAATACGAAAAGAACACACTAGGCTAGATCGTTCCATGAATCGACCCATACGCCCGGCGAGCGCGGATGGCGCGCCAAATGCCCCCGTCCGCCAGGCATCAGGAGTTGCGTGAATGAAGGTGTTGGTCACAGGCGGAGCGGGATATGTCGGCAGCCATGCCGTGCGGGCGCTCGTCGCCGCAGGGCATGACGTCGTCGTTTACGACAACCTCTCGGCCGGCCACCGCCAGGCCGTCAGCCCGAAGGCGCGCCTCATCGAAGGCGACCTTTCGGATGCCGCAAAACTGGACGCGCTGCTGAAGGCCGAGCGTGTAGACGCCGCGATGCATTTCGCGGCGTTCATCGAAGTCGGCGAGTCGGTCAAGGAACCGCTGAAGTTCTACGAGAACAACGTGGCCAACTCCGTTCGGCTGCTCGATGCGCTTCGTCAGAACGACGTGCGCCGATTCGTGTTCAGCTCGACCTGCGCCATCTTCGGTACCCCTGAAAAAATGCCACTCGTGGAAGACACGCCGATGAGCCCGGCCAGCCCGTACGCCAAGAACAAGCTCGTCGTCGAATGGGCGCTGGCCGATTCGGCGGCGGCATGGGGACTCGGATTCGTCGCCCTGCGCTATTTCAACGCGGCCGGGGCGGCGGCCGACGGGACCATCGGTGAAGATCATGACCCCGAAACGCATCTGATCCCCAACGTGCTTAAGGTCGCCCTCGGCCAGCGCGACGTGATCCGCGTTTTCGGAACCGATTATCCCACGCCCGATGGCACCTGCGTGCGCGACTATGTGCACGTCGAGGATCTGGCCGACGCCCATGTCAAGGCGCTCGAGGTCCTGAAGCCAGGCGAGATGCGATATTACAACACCGGCACCGGTCGCGGGGCCAGCGTGAGGGAAGTCGTCGAAGTCTCGCGCAAAGTCACCGGGCATCCGATCCCATTGCTCGAGGAAGGCCGCCGTGCGGGCGATGTGCCCACGCTCTACGCAGACAGCAGCCTGATTCAGAAGGAACTGGGATGGCGCCCCAGATACACGGAGTTGCATGACATCGTGGCCAGCGCGTGGCGGTGGCATTCAAGCCATCCGGACGGGTACGGCGACCGCCGTCCAAAGCGGACCTGATCAGGTCCAGCCCTCAATCAGGACCAACGTCAGGCGGGTATTCGACTTGAACCGCCTGCGATGCTCTACCGATGAGGGCGAATTGAAATTAGACTGGTTCACAAGATAACAACCGGAGCCTGAACCGCTCCCTCAGACTCGGAATCGATCATGCAGAAGCTGCCATCCCTGACCATCTTCTTTCCTTTCTACAACGAAGAGGCCAACATCGAACGCGTCGTCGGTGAAGCCCTCAAGGCCGCGCCGACCTTCGCCGACAAGTTCGAGATCATCATGGTCAACGACGGCAGCAAGGACCGGACCGGCGAGCTGGCCGATCGACTGGAACAGCAGTTCCCCGAGTGCCGGGCCGCTCACAACCGTCCCAATCAGGGCTACGGCGGCGCCGTCAAGCGCGGCTTCAAGGAAGCCCGCATGGAATACATCTTCTTCACCGACGGCGACGGCCAGTTCGACATCACCGAAATCAGCAAGCTCGTTCAGCTTCTCGACCACTGCGATCTGGCCGTGGGCTATCGCATCAAGCGAGCCGACCCGTTCATGCGAAAGGCCAATGCGTTCTGCTGGGGAACGCTGGTCCGGGCGCTTTTCGGCATCCGCGTCCGCGATATCGACTGCGCGTTCAAGTTGATCCCCAAGTCGTTCATGGACTCCATCGAGCTCTGGAGCGATGGCGCGCTGATCAGCACCGAGCTTCTCGCCAAGGCGACCTACGCCGGGCTTCGCATCAAGGAAGTCGGTGTGAACCACTATCCGCGCCAGGCGGGTGAACAGACCGGCGCGAAGCTCAGCGTCATCCTGAAGGCATTTCGCGAACTGTTCAGGCTTCGCAAGCGAATCAAGGCAAGCGCAAAGTAGCGGAATTGCCGCCGTTCGGACGAGGGAATGGGAAAGACCGTAGAAAAACCCAGGCGTCCGCCCCTCAGCGCCAAGCGCCGGCGACTCTTCATCGCGATCATTTTCGGCGCGTTCCTCGTTTCATCCGAAGTCGGTTCGTATATCGTCCTGCGAATTCTCGACCGGTCCTACCCGATGGACCCGATGGCGAAGATCACCCCCGAAAGTGTCGAAGGATTCCTGAGGAAGCACTACGACCCCGATCTCGGCTGGTGCCCGAGGCCCACTGACCCCGG
>CALLKH010000508.1 GCA_938008425.1 uncultured Planctomycetaceae bacterium
TAGAGCACCAGCCTTCCAAGCTGGACGTTGCGAGTTCGAGTCTCGTCGCCCGCTATCGACTTTTCTGCTGAATTCCCTTCAAGATCGCTGCGAATCAGGGCGCTCTCGGCGGGCGTTGAAATCGTGCTGGATGCCAAACACGTGGCAGTCTCGGCCGAAGATCGGCCGGAATTTCCCGAGCCCGGTGTCCAGCCCCGGGCAGACATCGAATCCCCGGCGAAATGCCGAATTCCTTGCCTTGCGTGCCGGTCGTCCTCGGCCGGCTCCACGTCGTCCATTGCAGAACGGCGAGGGCCGTTGCAGGTCCGGACAACGGCCGATCACGCTACTGATCGTTCCACGACCCCGACGCGACGCCCAGTCGATGCGAGAAGAACCCCGGAGGAGGGTTGTTGGCGTAGAGTGACAGGTACTTGATCGCCACCAGTCCCGTGACCGGGACGTTTCCCGCGCCGACAACCACGCCATCGATTCGGGTCGCGCCGGTCAGCGTGAGGTTGCCCGTCGCGTAGACGATTCCCTGGAGCAGGCAGGGATAGACGCCCGCAATGTCAACGTCGCTCACACCCTGATACGGTGTGCTGGCCGGGTTGAAGTTCGTCCCGGCATCCGCCTCGTTGAGCGTCGCCCCCGTCAGGTTGATCGTCATGTTTCCGCTGATCATCAGCGCCGGAAAATTCGACACGGCAGCGACCCAGTGCACCGAGTTGCGAATGTCCGAGCCCGATCCGGGGTTGACGAGGATCAGCGTGCCCACGATGCGACAGGAGTCGATCATCAGGTTTGAGCCGCCGCAATCGATGATGTAAATGCCCTGCGCGTTGGTCGTACCGTAGGGATTCTCGGTGGGACTGATGAGAGTATTGCGAAGTGACTTCGTTCCGGCGCTGACGGGAAGGGACGCGAAGTTGATGGCCGACGCCCGGCTGATGTAATAATTCATCGTCGCCGCCGTCGGCATCTCTTTCGACTTGACGCCGTTCGCGATCTGCCCGGTGATCACGCCGGAATTCGAAGTCGTATTGCTCGATTCGACAGCGCCGGTGATGGTTCCGGTGTTTTCGACGCGATCATTCGCCGACGCCTTCACATCGACAGTCAGTCCGTTTCCCGTTCCGACCTGAACCCGTCCGCCGGCCACGACATCCGACTCGAGGCAGCTCAGCGGCCGCGGCCTTGCGACAAGTCTGGCTCGCTGGGTGGACGCGCCGAACTCTCCGACGGAAACGATCCGAACCGGCTGGCCATCGTCGTTCGCGAGCAACGAATCGGCGTCATCGAAAATCGTATAGGTAAGTTTGACCTGGTTCATCGTTCGAATGACGGGCGCGGCGTGGGTGTGAGCCGTTCTCCACGACGGATTGGCATTGCACGCCTGGATCGCAAACTCCATCGCCGAGACGGCGCCGACCCGCGCCTGCTCGGTGTCACTGGTGAGTGTGTTGGCCCGGGCCTGCGAGACCATCGTCGCGGCGGTCGTCACGGCCACCAGCGTCAACGCCAGCGCCACGCAAAGCGTCGTCAGATACAGCACGATGCCGCGCCGGGCGAACCGGCGGCAACCGAGCGTCGGCATCAGGCCATCGATTTGAGGGCGATGGGTGTTCATGGCGCCTCCCGGGTTCGTAGCGCGGAGAGCCGAAGGATCTCGCGCCCCTGAAAAGACGCGATCACCTCAATCCGCTTGTAGCCGGTTTCCGACCCCGACGCCGTACCCGGATCGGCGGCATTGACCCAGGAAACGCTGACAGCGCGGGTCCAGTTCTCGGCATTCGCATAGTTGTTTCCTGCGACATCCCTCGGCGGAGATTCAGAGTACCCCGCATAGTCGTCGACATCATCGTAACCGGTTCGACCTGCCCCGGAATCATTCGCCTCAACGCCGAATGACACCGCTCCGGTCGGCTCCTCGTACGCCATCGACACCGCCTCGGACAGCAACTCCTGTGCGAAGGCCAGCGCCCGGGTTCGCGTGCTAACCTCCTGCTTCATAGCCGTCGTCGCCCGCAGCGCTTCCATCGCGGAGAGGATCATGAGGCTGGTGATCATCGTGGAGACAATGCACTCGACAAAAGTGATGCCCCTTCGGCGAAATCCGCGCCGATCGCGTGACGCCCCTGGGGGCATGCGAAGCGAAGTGTCTTTCGAACGATGATCAAGTGCCGTCACGCTGAGTCAACCTCTTCAATCAGACGGGCCGAATACCCTCGAACCCAGTCCATACTCAATTCAGATTCCCAAGTCCCCCATCCGACCTAGGGCAACGTGGGACGATTCAATGTTCGTACATTGGCGCGGAGCCGTTCGCTGCCGCCCGCGCCGGTCTGAAGCGAGATTCGAACCCGGCGAAGGCTCTGCTTCGTCACCGTAATATTCTGCGTCGTGCTCGAGGTCGTCGTACGACCGTAAACTCTGAGCGGCATGTCATATCGATCCTGGATGTTCTTCTTCGGTGACCAGTTTCCGCCGCCGTTGGACGTCCAGAGCATGATGGAAGAGTCCCGGGGTGCGGCCAGAGAATACAGGTAGTGGAGATTGGCTCCGCCGTTGCCGGTTCCCTTCACCACGACACAGTAATCCTTGCTCGAATTGGGGTTGTTGATCTGGACGTCTGAAAAACTGGCCTCCACCCAGGTGGGCAGGATGGGAAGGCCGCCGATCGACAAGTTGGCCGGAGTACCGAGGGGATTATTCGCGGGATCGGGGTTTCCACCACCGACGGTTCGATGAACACCAATGGATACGGTCGTTCCTGAATATCCCAGCGATCGCTCCATTTGAACGGCCACCTTGTAGATTTCCAGTTTGTCGGCGTTGCTGGGCATCGACGGAATGGTGCAAAAACCGGACCCCCAGGACCCGCTCGCCAGGCCCAGAATACTTGTGGGGATCGAAATTCCGAGCCAAGATTCAAATGAGTAAATGATCCCGTGGTCCGTTGTCGTCCCCGGTACGACGACGGTCTGAGTTGAGGTGACCCCCGTCGAATCGTACTCCAGTAGAAAGCCATTGACCGATCCCAGATAGTCGTTCTGAACGCCGTTCTGTTTGCGCGTCAGCGGCGCGCCGGACGTGCCGGACCAGTCATAGACGATGGACTCCGCCGCCGAATCGCCGTTGCGGTCAGGGACAGTGAACGCGATGGACGTCGGGCTGCAACTCGACACGGCCGTCGCGAGGGAGAGATCGCGAACCATGCCGTCAAGGGCGTCGCCGGTGTTGAAGAGCTCCTGCGATCGAACCGTCGTGTCGTTCTCGATGGTCGAGGCGACGAACAGCGCGCTGCTGATGCCGAGCAGGAGCACCGAGGAGATTCCGACGCTGACGAGCATCTCGGCGAGTGTGAACGCGCCGACCAAGTGATGCCGGCGCGTGTCTTCGGTGACGGCGGCGGCGCTGACCGCCGGCCGAACCGAACTCGACCGAATCTTGTTGTTCAGGAATCGACTTCGCATCGCTTCTCCTGGCTGGGCGACTTGACGGTGGTTCTCGAAGAGCCGTTGACG
>CALLKH010000509.1 GCA_938008425.1 uncultured Planctomycetaceae bacterium
TGCATTTCGGCTTCGTCAGCATGCGCAGGTTGTAGCCGCAGCGGGAGCAGGTGATGTCGAAGTCGATGGCGTCCCAGTTGGGCAGGCCGTCGATGAGGTGGTGGTCGGCTACGGCCGCTCCGGTCTCGTGCCCGTTCCTCTTCATGGGTGCTGTACTCCTGGCACTACATGTAGTCCGAGAGACAGATGCCGAACACCGCGATTCCAAGCACGCCGACGATGGTGATCAGGAAAGCCACCAGCAGCGGCGTCGGAACCGACAGGTATCTCTTGAGCGGCAGATACAGCTGGTAAATCAACAGGGCGAATGTCAGGCCGAGAAACGATGCCGGCGCGATCCACTCGTAATCCGGCGGCGGCCGAATCCCGAGATCGTACAGGTTCTCGATCCAGGGAATCCAGTACGCCACGAACGCCAGCAGGAGACAGCCCGGCGTCGCGGCGTAGGCCAGGGCGCGCACAAATGTGACCCTTCCGGAGTTTGCACCGGGCGATGGTCTCGTTCAGACTGGCGAGCGTCGCCAGGATGATGCCAAGGAACAGCAGGGTGAACATCGGCAGAACGATGAACTCATGCGGCTCGCCGGGGGCGAAGTGCACGAGCGTTTCCATGCTCGTCGAGATGCCGAGAAAATACTCCAGCAGCAGGCTCGAACTCGACGCGTAACCGGAGGTGTTGAACGACCGGGTACCCGACGAGACGCCATTGAGGGAGTCGATCAGGAAGGTCGTAATGGCTGCGCTTCCGACCAGGACTGTCGCCATCACCAGGGGCGCGGTCAGAATCAGAAAGGCGAGCGGACGCGGCCGGATCTTGTCGTGAAGCGAGATCCTGCCCCAGAAGTGAGACGGCCGAAATATCGGTAACAGAACCGTGGCGAGATACGCACGAACCGGTCTTCGCTCCCAGCCGTGCTCGAAGAGATCGGGATTGATGTTGAAGTGGCGCGTGATCATTTCCCGCCAGTCGAAATCGAAGCCGCACTCGGTGCATTTCGGCTTCGTCAGCATGCGCAGGTTGTAGCCGCAGCGGGAGCAGGTGATCTCGAAGTCGATGGCGTTCCAGTCTGGAATGCCGTCGGCCAGGTACTTATCCGCGATGGACTGTCCAATCTCCGGCCCGGTGGTGGACATGGTCGGCCCTCATATTCAGAAGCAGGCGTTCGGCAATTCGTCCAGCCTGCGATTCGCCGTATCCCCGCCACGTTTAGCCCCAGCTCCGCAGGAGCGGGGCGACTGCGATGCGGCGTTCACCAGGGAGCAACATTCGCCCGCGATACCCGCTGCGGAGAGTGCCTCTTCATCGAGCGCCACTTTCGCTGTCACCGCACCCTTCGGGTGTTGGCTAAACGAGCACGCTAAACGGGCACGCTAAACGTGAGAGGCTGAACGGGGAGGCTCGCCCGCTGCCGTCGCCGCATCGCCGCCATCAGCGCCGCGAAGCACCCGGCCGCGCTCAGCGCCCGATCTTCCCGAACACCTCATCCAGCACCGACACCATGAAGTCCGCGTCGGCCTCGGTGATGCACATCGGCGGTTTGATTCGCAGCACGTTGCCGTAGAACCCGCCCTTGCCGAGCAGCAGCCCGCGCGTGCGGGCGAGTTCCAGCACCTCGCCGGCCTCGGTGTTCGCCGGCTCCTTGCTGACGCGATCGCGAACCAGCTCGACGCCCAGCATCAGCCCCATGCCTCGAACCTCGCCGATGATCTTATGCCTGTCCATCAGCGCCGTCAGGCCGGCCTTCAGTTTGCCGCCGACCTTTTTCGCATTCGCCTGGATACCGTCGGCGTCGATAACCTCGAGCGTCGTTAAACCCTGGATCGCCTGCACCGGGTTGCCGCCGAACGTGTTGAAATGCAGCTTGCCGACCAGCGACTTCGCCACCTCGGGCGTCGTCGTGCACGCCCCGAGCGCCGTGCCGTTGCCGATGCCCTTGGCCATCGTCACCATGTCCGGCATCACGTCGAAATTCTGGAAGCCCCAGTAGTGCTCGCCCGTGCGGCCGAAGCCGGTCTGGACCTCGTCGGCGATGCAGATGCCGCCGGCCTTGCGCACCTCCTCATACACCACCTTGAAATATTCCTTAGGCGGCATGACCGATCCGCCGACGCCCATGATCGGCTCGCCGATGAACGCCGCGACGCGCCCGGGCGTGGAGAACTTGATCAACTCGCCGACATCCTTCGCGCACTTGATGTCGCAGCTCGGATAGGTCAGCCCCAGCGGGCATCGGTAGCAGTAGCCGGGCATGGCGTGGTGCACGCCGAAGCCCTGCGGCGTGACGTACTTCCACGTGGAGTGGCCGGTCAGGCCCATGGTCGACTGCGAGCCGCCGTGGTAGCCGTTGCGGACGGCGATGACATCGAAGCAGCCGGTGTGCAGGCGGGCGGTGGTGATGGCGATGTCGTTGGCCTCGCTGCCGCTGTTGGTGAAGTAGGTGACCTTCAGCTCGCCGGGCATCCGGTCGGCCAGCGCCTTGCCGTACTGCGAGACGGTCGGGTGAATGTAGATGGTCGTGGTGTGCTGGAGCGTGGCCATCTGCTCCTGCACCTTTTTGACGATGGTCGGATGGCAGTGGCCGACGGAGACGGTGACGATGCCGGCGAAGGCGTCGAGGTACCGGGTCCCGCGTTCGTCCCAGAGGTACTGCATGTTGCCCTCGACGATCATGAGCGGGGCCTTGTAGTAGCGGATGAGCGCCGGGGTGAGGTAGGTCTGGCGCATGGCCATGACTTCCTCGGCGCTGGGGCCGCTGTAAGGCCGGGGCTTGTGGTCGCAGACGGGGAGGGGAATGGTTCGAGCGGGCATCGATGACATAGTTCGCTGGTCCTTTCAGGTGGCGCATTGTCTGAGAGGGGCGGGGGGGAGTCAAAGGTTTGGGGGATTTCGTGATTTGGTGATCTGGTGATTTGGCGATTTGGCGATTGAATTGGACAGGAGTTCAGTGGTCAGGATTCAGGGCGATGCGGGGCTTCGGGAGGGTGGCTGCGATGATGCTCTAATGTTTTCATTCCTCAATACCGCTCCGGCGACCGGCTTGCCGTTTGGCGAAGGTCGCACGGCGGCATTCGCGGCATGGGCGGTGTAGATACGCGCAAAATAGCTTGACTTTCTGCCGACGTGATGAAGAGAATGGCGCGGAATCGGAGCCGGAGTCTCCGTGAAACTTCGAGTGTGTTGTCCGCGGACATGCCGGCGCAGAAGGCCGTCGGTTTGGCACCCGGCGGGTGATCGGACCGGGTCCCGGAGAATCGAAATCTCGTCGAGATGATGCCTGCGACGACGAAAGACTTGATCAGGGGTCGAGTATTCAGATGACCAGTTCATACACCAGGACGCCGCTGATGGCCGCCGTCGCTTTCACCGCGGCGCTGTCCGCCGGATGCAGTTCGACGGGCGGATGGGTCTCCATCAAGCATGGTCAACCTTCCGAAGAAGCGCGGCGCGCTGGCACGATCGTCCAGGAGCAGGTGCTCTGGTGGAGCCTGCAACCCAAGGCTCTTCCGTCCGGGACGGTCCACGTCTGGTGGGAGGCGTGGGAAAATCCATCGGGAGAGTGCCATCGAACTGAACCCGTCCCCTTCCCTGTTTCCAGGCTGGGAGACGCTCGAGACAACCAGCTCTCCGCGACGATCGGCACCGCTCACGGCTCAGACTCCCGTTCGTATCTCGTTCTCGGCATCGATTTGATGGGCACGCCGAGGTCGCTGCGAATTCCGCTCGAAAGCTCTACGAAGCTGGAGCCGCTCAAATGGAGCGCCGGCGGTCTGCGTCGGAACAAGCAGATGGCCATTACCGGCTTCCTCTGCTGGGACATGTCGCAGACGAGGAATCTGGGCGACCTTCCGTGGGATGACCGCGCCAAGATCGCGGACCTCAAAGTTGAGCTGATCGTTCGATATGAGGGCGTACAGAGTCAGGAGTCGTGAGTACGGCCAGGCTCATCCGCGAGCATGCCGGCGCGAAAGGCCGACGGCGTGGCACCCGGTAAAAGATCGTACAAATGCGTGGGGTGTGATTACCTTGTGCAAGTGCGCTGCGGGTAATCAGCCCACACTTGAAACCGCCATCTCTTCGAGGAGGCCAACGTTGAACACAGCCGGTTCCATCCCGTCGTGCAAGTCTCCCTTAATAATAATCACCGCGGCATCATGGTTAATCGTCGGCGCCGGGGTGAATTGCAGCAGAAAGGAGACGCCGGTCCCGCCGACCGCAATCATCTCTCCAGAAAGCGGCGTTGCCTCCGCAAGCCAACCGGTCGCGGTGGATCAGCATCCGAAGAATTGCCCGGACGTCTCCACGCTCGGATTCTACAGCTTGTCAAAACAAAAAGACGACGCTCACCCCATCGCCGTCGTCGATGCCATGGGCAATCGCCTGTATCGCGCGGCCGCGCCGGGGTTCAGTGTCGCAAACGCCGATGCGTCAAAGCTCGTCGCGCATGACGACTCCGAGGGTAAGTTTCTCGTCCGCTTTTCGGTGAAGGCGGATCATCAGGAATCACTATTCCTCTGGTCTCAACAGCACGTCAACCAACTCGTCGGATATGTTTGTGGCGAAGTTCTCATCAGGAGCACGATCCTGCGCGTCTACCTTCGGGAGACGCTGGTGCTCCTAGGATTCGATTCATTGGAAGAAGCCGCACAGTTTGCGGAGAGTATCCGGCGAATGTCCGGCGGCGGAAACTGATCCCAGGCGTGACTGCCCTGGGGCGGATTCCAATCGCCAGCCAGATTACCCAATTTTCACCTTGTAATGACGCAGCGGGCCCGCGGGCAAACCTGCCCGCGGACCCGCTAGTCGCTTAATCACAGGACTTCGATCGCCACGCCTCACTGGCACGTCAATGTCAGCGTCACATTCGCGGTCTGCCTCGCAACCACCGAGACCGGCGCGCTGCCGCTGCATGACTCGGTCGGCGGAACCGTCAGGAGCGCGCCGCTCAGCGTGTACGAGCCCGCCTGGATCCGGCGGAACGAGAACGAGCCGTCGGCGTCGCTGATCGTTTCGGCCACCCAGTCGTAATTGCCGCCGGAGTTCGCATAAAGCTGCACGGTGACGTTGCCGAGCGCCGAGCCGTCGGTGCGGACCGTCGTGCCGTCGATGTTGCCCCGCTGGTTGCCGCCGCCCGGGGCCGCATCCAGCGCCAGGGGTCCGGCGATCAGGCAGGCCGCGGCCGAGAGGACCAGGGCCAGCATGCGCGTGCGAGTGGGTCGAGACATGTTCGTGCTCCTTTCAAGAATGAGTGATCGAAGTGAACCGCTTCTCAACATGAACCGGCGAAGGGGGAATTATACCGCGACGGCCGCCCTGAAGACATGAAGATGACATTCGATCCGCAGTCATTTCCGACGCCGACCACGCGCGGGGAGGCCGGTACCGGGCGGTCGGCGGGGCTGTCCGCAGGCATGACGCGAATCGATGCGTGCGATCGACGCAGAACCGGGAACGTGTTCCCCATATTGGGTGGCGACCTGGCGCCCGAGCTGCGAAGGTGTGAAGAATCGGGCGAGGAACCGGGGGGCGAAACTGATGTCCGTCGCGATGGGGGAATTTTGCGCAGGCTGACCCCATGAACGCCTGAACCTGCGGGCTCGAACAGCGGCCGTTGCGGCGGGCTCAGCCATTCGGGATAGTGGGATCACCGGGGAGAGTTCCCGCAGGCCGAGCGACCGGCGGTCGGTGCGGCCCTCCTGCACGCCTCGTAGTCGATTTGAAAAATATCCAGCGATTGGGGCGACTCTTTTCGGGCCTTCGAGCGTATAAATACCATGGAATGAGAGTCGTCGCGTCCATGAACCGGCGATTCTGGAGCGGCAGGGCTGCTTCGGCCGGAGGAAGATCGCGTGAGTCGCGCGCTTCACCATCGATTCAAGATTCATTATGGCGTTCGGCCTGATGCCGACGGCGAAACGTCCGCGCCTGCGCGAATCGAGTGATTCACCCTCCGCCAACAGCCTGAGATCGACCGGGTTCGACTCGAATTGATCCGGATTTCTTCGCGGAATTGTCCGCGGGCGATTCCGGCCGGTTCGCAAGTCGATCGGGTCGAACCGTAAAGCCGCGAGGCTTGTCGCGAGCGACGCCCTTTGATTCACAGGCGGCGGCGCGCGACGAGCCGACCTTCACAGGTGAATTACAATTTGCGTTCACTGTCAGACCGGAGACACCGCATGAACCCCCCATTCGTCGCGAAAGCGTGCTCCATCGCGAGCCTGTTCCTTCTTCTTTCGATCCAGCCCCTTGCCGCCCGCGCCCAGAGAGATGCGCCGGCCGCCGAGCCGCCGGCGATATCGCCGACCGAAGAGGCTTCAGCGGAAGAGGCTGCGTCGGGCGAAACACCGAACGCGGACGATGGAGCCAGGGCCGGCGAATCTCCCAACGCCGACCCGGCCGCGCTCGAATCTGAAGAAGCCGTCGGTCGCTTCGGCCAGATCCTCGCCCGTCGGCCGCTGCACGGGCCGGCGTTCACCGGTCTGGTGAAGCACTTCGCCGATCGCGGCAAGCTCGCGGACCTCGTGAAGGACTACGAGAATCGCGTGGAAGCACTCCCCGATGACGCCGCCACGAAGATCGTCCTCGCGCGAATCTACCTGCGCGCCGGCAAGGCCGATCAGGCGGCGGAGATCATCGACAAAATCGACGCCCCGCCGACGACCTCGCGCGACGACGTCTCCAAGCTGCTCGTCTTCAAGAGCGAGGTCTATCAGCAGACCGGCAAAATCGAAGCCGCCGAGAAGATGCTCGACGAGGCGTACCAGAATGCCCGCACGGTCTCGGAACGATTGAAGCTCGCCGAGGCGACGGCCGATCTGCACATGCGGGCCAACGCCCCTGAAAAAGCGACGGCCGCCCTCACCCGCCTCGCCGCGGAATTCCCGGACAGCTATCTTCATCGCAAGCGCATCGCGGACGCCCTCGCCCAGCGCGGCCTGCACGAGGCGGCGGTGAAAGAGTATCGCGGGATGCTGACGCTGGTCGCGGATCAGTCGGACCAGCGCTGCGAGGTGCTCCGACAGCTCGGCGGTTCGCTCGAACGGCTGGAAAAGCGGCAGGAGGCGATCGACGCTTACAGCGAAGCCGTGAACCTGCTCTCGGGCGATCACTGGCTGCTTCGCGAGCTGCACGAGCGAATCGTCACTCTCTATCGCGCCACCGGCCGACTTGAAGACCTCGTCGAATACTGCGGTAAGCAGATCGAGCGCTCGCCGGAGCAGACGTCGATGCGAATTCTTCTCGCCGACGTGCTCGCCGCCACCGGCAAGATGGATGAAGCCAAGAAGGTTCTCGAAGACGCCGCGGGACTCTTCCCGAAGGATCGGGCCCTGAGCGAGCGACGGATTCAATTCCTTGAAAAGGCCGGCGACTCGGCCGGCGTCGCGGCGGAATTCGAACGAATCATCGCCCAGACGCCCGACGACATCGAGCTCTACATCAACTTCGGCCAGTTCCTCGCCGCCAACAAGCAGCTCGACGCGGCGCGCAACCAGTGGAAGCACGTGCTCAACAGCGAAGTGGCCGACGCGACGCTCGCCGGCCGGCTCGGCGCGATGTTCGAACCCTACGAGCTCTTCGACGACGCCGTGGAGTGCTACGAGCGCGCCATCACCCTCGCGCCGACGCGGCCGGACAGCTACACCGCGCTCTCGCGCCTGTGGTTCTACCGCGGCGACAAGGACAAGGCGGTCGATACGCTGCGGCGCATGGCGAAGGCGAATCCCGAAGATGCGGGCATTCACTCGACGCTCTGCCAGTCGCTCATGAACTTCAGCCTCGCGGACGAGGCGCTCGAGGCGATCACCAGGGCCTGCGAACTTGACCCGAAGCAGGTGACCTACCAACTCGCGCGGGCGGACGTGCTGCTGAATCTCGGGCGCGTGGAGGAATCGATGTCGGTGCGCCGCGGCGCGCTCGACATGATCAAGAACCCCGGCCAGCTTGCGACGGCCATCGATGTACTGGTCAGCATGCACGCGACCTCGCGCCAGCTCGACACGCTGAAAACGAACGAAACCGAGCGACTGGAGGATGAGCCGAAGAATTCAACGTCAATGATGCTCCTCGCCCGTGCGGCGGATTTCGAACGCGACTTCAACGCCGCCCGGCAGTGGCTCACGCGGCTGGTCGAGGCCGACCCGGCGCACGAGGAAGCGCGGCGGCAACTGGCGAAGCTCCACGAGGCCGTGGGTGATGTCGACGCGGCGGTCGAAGCATACAAGAAGCTCAGCGAGGCGCATCCGTCGCACGCGCGGCAGTACTTCCAGTCGATCGCCGATCTCAAGCTGCGCTACAACGACAAGGCCGGTGCGATCGACACGTTCGAGCGAATGGTGCAGGCCTCGCCGGGCAACGCGACAGTGCTCAAGTCGGTGGCGGAGCAACTCGTTCGTCTGGAGGAGTACGAAAAGTCGATCGCGATGTACGAACAGGCGCTGCGAATTCAGCAGGACTCGCCCGAGGTGCGGCTCGACTACGGCAAGGCGCTCCAGGCGGCCGGTCGGCTGGAGGAATCAACCAAGGCGTACAAGGCGGCGGCGATGCAGCGAACCGAACGCGACAGCGCGGTCGAGGCGATGAACCGGCTGCACGAGGTCGCCGGCCAGCTTGGATCGATCGACGATCTGATCTCGGAATTCCAGGCACACGTTGAGTCAAACCCGGAGGACACGCAGACGGCCCGCATGCTCGCCGAGCTCCTGATTCGCGAATACGAATACAACCGGGCGATGGACATGATCGACCTCGTCCTTCGCACGACGCCGCGCGATCCCGAGCTGCCGCTGATCCGCGGCGAGATTCTGCGAAGACTTTCGCGGTTCGACGAGGCGGTCGAATCGTATCGATCGGTGCTTCGGCGCGTCGATGTCGATCGCGATTTCGTGCTGGGCGAGATGGGCAAGGCCTTCATGGAAGGCGGCAAGCTCGAACAGGCCAAGTCGGTCTGGCGGCAGATCAACCACAAGCTCTACGCGGGAAGCCTGCTCAAGAACAACGGCCTGATCGACGACGCCGTCGAGGTGCTGCGCGAGGGCATCCGCATGAAGCCCGACGACTTCGGGCTCCATCGCAACCTGGTCGGCGCGCTCGACGCGGCCGGCAAGCGCGAGGAGGCGCTTGAGGCGGCGAAGCGGCTGCTCGATCTGGAGCCGGACAATGTCTACAACATCACGCAGCTTGCCAAGGCGTACCTAGATCGCGGCAACCGCGCCGGCGCCGCCGAGATCGCCGCGCGGCTTTTCAGCGCGGGCGTCGGCGAGAAGAAGGACAAGTCGAGCGCCGCGGGCGGCAGCGGATCATCGTCGTGGAGCGGCACGCCCTTGTGGATGATGAGCATGCAGGCGGCCTGGTGGGGCGGCCAGGGCGGCTCGTCGAAAAGCAACCTCGACCGGGCGTTGGAGTTCTATCAGCAGAACGGCCTCCTCGCTGAACTGGAGGAGGCGCTGACGCAGCAGCTCGACGACCAGCCGGAAAACGCCATCCTGCGCGAGCGCACCGCGATGATGTTCGCGGAGACCTTCGGCAAGCCGGAGAAGGCGCTCGAACTCTATCGCGACCTGGAGACGGCGACGTTTCCGCTGGAGCACCAGCAGTGGCTCGGGCAGTGTTCGCAGCGCGACTTCATGCGCGTGCGCCAGTACCAGTTGATCGGCAGCAAGCCTGGCCTGCGCGACAAGCGATTGGCGGTGCTGGAGCCGAAGGACGTCGACACGCTCACCCGGGATGAACTCGTGGAGCTCGCCGTGATTCGCCAGTCGCAGGGTGCGGCCGACGCGGCGGTGGAATTGCTGGAAAAGGTCGTGAAGCAGGACAAGACGGATGTGGTCGCGCTGAGCGTCGTGGCCGACACGCTGATGCGCGCCGAGCGCTTCGCGGCTGCCGAGCCGCACGTCCGGGCGCTGATTGACATTCTCACTGGCCAGCAGGAACAGGTGCAGGCCGAGATGCTGGAGCGCGTCCGGCGGGATTTCGTTCGCACGCTGCCCGTGCAGTTCCAACTCCGTGTATCGGAAGACCTTCTGCGCGACATCGCCCGAAAGTGGACGCTCGGGCAGAGCATCGTCGGCGACTTTACAGGCTTCGTGCAGACGATGGGCCTCTACCGCGCCCGAATCACGCTCGGCACGATTCTTGCGAAGACCGATCGCATGGCGGAGGCGCGGGAGACCTGGACGCTGCTCCAGCCGACCAACGCGGCCGACGCCGACGGCTGGACCATGCTCGCAGGCATCGCCCAGCTCTATGAGCAGAACGACGTCGCCTACGCCTACTACGAAAAAGCGCTTCAGGCGGCGAAAGTCCTGGCGGCCGATCCGCTGCTTCAGCAGATCTACGGCGGCTCGATGAGTGCGTCGTGGTTCGGCGGCGACGAGGTCATCGACACGGCATTCAACAAGATCGTCGAAGCGTTTGCGGCGAAGGACAAGCTGGTCGAGCTGTACGACTTTCTCCGCGAAACCGAGCAGACCGCGAAGGCGAAGCGCGTCGCGGAGCAGTATGAGCTGTACGACGAACTGAAGTCGATCCACACAGAACGGGTGGCGGCCGAACGGGGCGCATTCAAGAGTGACACCGACGATCCGATCAACCGAAGCGTGCCGTACTTCACCGAGGTCTGCAAGCTCGCGGAGCTTCACGATCAGACCGGCGGCTGGGCCGAGGCGCTGCAAATCTACGAAAACTACCTCGCCGACTTTCCGGATGAACTGGGCCTCATCGCCACACTGGGCGAAGTCGCGGAAAAGCAGGAGGAATATGCCGAGGCGGTGGAGTGGGAGAGGAAGGCGATCGGCGCGAAGGAACGTCTCCAGCGCCGGGCGCGGGAGTGGGCGCTGCGCTCGCTCTACATGACACCTGCGCCGCCGCAGATCATCGCGTCGAACACCGATCGCTGGAGCTGGCCGACGCGCTGGGGCAAGGGCTACTACTGGGGCGGCCAGGGCAATCCGCTCGAGCTCTCGCCTTCGTGGATGCGAATCGCCCAGTTGTATTTGTCGCTTGAGAACAACATTGCATCGGCCGACGCCATGGAGCGCGCCATCGGCGCGGCGGGCACCGATCGAAGAGAGATCGGACTCGAGATTCTGAACCTGATTCGATCACGGCATCTGGAGCAGGAAATGCTGCCGGTGCTTCGCTCGCTGGCGGTGTATCTGCCGACCGAGGAGCAGGTGCAGATGGCGTTCGCCGAGTCGCTCGAAAAGAACGACAAGACGGCGGTCGCCCGCGAGGTCTATCAGCGCATGCTCCGGCGCGGCGTGTCGGACATCGGTGTGCTCGCCCGGGTGCGCGAAAAGATCACGGGCGCCGCGGTGGCGGCCGGCGAGAGCGGCGGCGAGGGCGCCTTTGACACGCTCACCTCGCTGGAGAAGGCGGTCGAGGCTGATCCCGACAATGCGAACAATCGTCTGCGCCTGGCGAAGGCGTATTACTACTCGCTCGAACTCGACAAGGCGCTGGAATCACTGCTGATTCTTGAAAAGACGGCGCCGCATCTCGAAGGGCTTCATCAGCTGCTCGTCGAGATCCACACCATCCGCGGCGACTCCGACGCCCTGATCGCGGCGATTGAAACGAAGATCAAGCGGGCCAAGGACGACAACGAGAAGCGGGCGGCGCGAAACCGGCTCGTCGAGGAGCTGCTGACCGTCGGCAAATTTGAGGAAGCGCTGAAGGAACTGAAGGATGTGGTCGACTCGCGCGATCCGAACAGCTACGAGCGCGTCGGCATGCTCCTGCACTACTTCGGCCGTCACGACGAGGCCGTGAAGCAGTTTGAACTCGCGGCCCGAAGCCAGACCAAGGGCGGCTGGGGCAACCAGGACTCCGGCAAGACGGCCATCGCCCGGGCGATGATCCTCAAGGGCGACATTCCCGCGGCGGCCGGCCAGATCATGGAATCCGTCGAAGAGCAGACGCGGCAGGCGAACCAGTACTACGGCGCGGCGGGCATGTACGGCGGATACAACGACAACCAGGCCAACGTGTTCGAGCCGTTCGTGGCGATGTTCGTCATGCGCCCGGCGCTGCTCGAAGAAGTGGAGAAGAAGCTGATCGAAAAGCAGGCGGCGAACCCCGACGACCCGCAGACCGCCAAGCAGCTCATGCAGCTCTACAAGCGCGTCGGCCGGCGCGACCAGGCGGAGGAGATTCTCGAGAAGCTGACGGCCAAAACGGCGACGGACCAGTCGCTCGTGACCCAGATGATCGACCGGGCGATCAAGCGGCGCCAGTACGACAAGGCGATTGAACTGGCGACGAAGGCGATCGAGCAGATGCCCAAGCCGACGCTGCCGCCGGGCATTCCGCCGCAGTACGCCGGCATGATGATGCTCATGTCGCCGCGCAACCAGATGATCTGCAAACTCGGCGACGTCTACTGGAGGCAGGACGATAAGGAGAAGGCGTTCGAGCAGTACAAGCGCATCGTCGATGAAAAGGTCGATGAGTCGAAACTCGCCTACGCCGCGATCTGCATGCTGCGCGGCCGCGAGGACGAGTCTCGCGAGATCGTGTCGAAGGCGCTGGAGAATCAGAAGGTCAAGTCGCCGATGCTGCTTCAGTTCGACGCGCTTCTGTCGGCGGTGGATGTCAACGTTGAGAAGGCCTTCGATCAGCTGGCCGAGGCGATCGAATCGGGGACCGGCCAG